>VBBB01000070.1:0-501 GCA_005882955.1 Candidatus Bathyarchaeota archaeon
AAGACCATAGCTTGGTCTGAGGATTGTAAATTTGCAAAATGTTCGACGCGCTTGCACCCACTTCGCCCCCGGCCACGTAGATTCTGCCGTCGATACCGGTTGCAGCTCCAGGCATCCAGACTGCGGTCGGTAAGGGGGTTCCCGCGGTCCAAGCATTGCTGGTCACATTGTAGATTTGGTTGTTCGAAATATCTGCTGAGCCTGAGAAGCCGCTTAGTATGTAGATTAGTCCGGTGTTGTCTATTGCGATTCCCGGTCCTCTGGTCGGAGTGGGGAGATTCGCAAGCGATGACCAGCTATTTGTCCTAGGATCGTACGCGCGAGCCGTCGAATTCGGTGTTGCGGGAGACACATGAGAATAGCCTCCTATAACATAGATTCTTCCATCCAATCCAGCAATCACGCCCGCCTGGGCAGTTGGATAAGGAATCGGAGTGTTTTCCGCCCATGAGATTGGATTTGGAGGCACGGCGTGAACGGATGGTAATGACGAGATTGACG
>VBBB01000070.1:593-8098 GCA_005882955.1 Candidatus Bathyarchaeota archaeon
TAGTACTATCCCTTCAAGGTGACGTCACATGGGCGAAATTCTCGAATCGGATCTAGTAAATCGCTTAAATCTTCAAAAACTCACATTTCACTACGGGTCTTATTCTCAAGGAGAACGAGTCTAGAACCATGTCTTCTATCGACGATCCGATCCTGAAGGAACTACTCGACGCGCTAAAGGAGGACACTCAACGAATGGCAGCGGATCTTCTCAGTATCATAACGACAAATGCTCTCATCGCCATCTTTGCCCTCTTCCTTGCTGTTGTTTCGCTCGTGAGGATAATCTTCTCCCCTCCCAGGTTTGGCCCCGGGCCGGCTCCCGGTCTCTTCGAGTCGGCTCTAACCCTCGTCCTCTTTGCCCTCTCGGTAGTTTCCATCTACAACTTACTTAGACTACGCGAGAGATACGCCCGACTTCAAGCTCTGGCTGAAAAGCTCGGCCGATAGCCGTTGCCGCTGTCTCCCGACACCAAGAAGGAAGCGGAGAAGAGACTTACCGTATTGAAAATGATAGAGGTCTTCGCGGACAAATGCGCGAAGAGCACACTGCTCAACGGACCATTCGGTGGAGACGATAGAGCCTTCGACCGGTTGCTAGGACCCGCGGGGATCCTGACACGAACATCCCTAGTCACTGCAACGATGGACGGCAGGATCACTCATTATGGGAGGACCGAAGCTGGCAGGGTCTATCAGCAGGTCTTGGATACAGAGTTGAATTTTCTGGACCCTTACACTGGAGGAGAGGTCTGGAAGAAATGATGCTCCAAAGCCAGTTTCTCGGATTTTTAGGTTCGTTGTGTTCTTGACGGAGCGAAACCAACCAGCCCATTTCCCAGATTTTCCGTATCTCTCACTCTCGCGTCGCAGACCCTCACTACCCCCGGTTTTTTCCTAGGCGTCCTAGCCAGAGGAACTTTATTCTCAGCGAGGATTCCGGACTATCGCGCAGAATGGGCTTGGAACCGGATCTTGAAAGTTTGGCTACGCCTATGCCTTGTTAGCGAAAAGCTGCGTGTCAAAATCACTTGCTTGGATTCGGGAATCGGACGTGTTTCAGAACGAGTTCACAAAAAAGAACGTGGAATGTGACGTGAGCCCGACGTAGCATTCCGCGCTGGGCAGTGTTCTAGGTAGCTGCAGATACCTACTAGGAGAGCGAAAGTAATCATGGTCGAGAACGTTCTTATAGCCTCGACAAGGGTCGCGGGTTAGAAGAACAACTATGCAAGCTCAAACACAAAAGATGAAGGGCGAACTTCTATTCGAGTTCAAGGCCAAGAACAACAGCACCACCATCAAGGACATCGGACCCAACGGCGTACAATTAGAGATGAATGATCACGGAGAAGTCAGCGGCAAATACCACGCTGGACACATCGACACAGTCAGCGTCAGCCTCAAGACCGACGGAACCAATGACTGGCAGCTAAAATCCATCCACAACACGAAGGACGGAGACATGGTCGTAGTCTGGGGAGGCGGCAAAGGCCGCATGGCCGGTCCGCAAACCGGCACCTGGGAAGGAGAACTACACTTCATGACCCAGTCACCCAAGCTAGCCTGGCTGAACAACTCGACCGGCTGGGTCGAAGGCCAAGGCAACATGGCCACCGGCGAAAGCAGCGGCAAGATCTACGCCAAAAAGTAACACGCCCTCAAGTCAAACTTCCAATACCGTTTTTTATCCCGTTGGGAACAGCGTAGCATCCGATCATTGCTCTCTCCGAGAATCGTCTCCTACGGAGCCTCTGTCAAAGGCGAAGACCACAAGGAAAACGAGGACACCATACTGGTTGAGGACAAGTTAGGACTATATGCTGTCGCTGACGGAGTAACGATGCCATATGGTGGCGGACTGGCAAGTCGACTTGCCATTAGCAGCCTCAGGTCTTTGTTCAAAGGCGACTTGGCAGAGACTATCCCGCAAGTCAACAGGACAGTTTTGGAAGAAAAGAAGAAGAGCCCCGAAATCGGGTCCAGCACACTCATCGCGGCACAAGTGACTGATGGAAGTGTCAGGATCGCACACGCTGGAGACAGCTCCGCCTTCCTCATCCGAGAGAACGCAATGATCCTGAAAACAGCACCTCAGAACCGAGAAGGATTCCTAACCAACACCATCGGAGAATACTTCGGAGGAGCAACTCTCTACAGCAAAGAAATCAAGTCAGGCGACTATCTAATTCTAGCAACCGATGGCGTGACTGCAGTACTCAACGATGATGAGATAGCGGATATAGTGACTAGGCAAAAAGAACCCAAGAAAATCGTTGAGTATTCTCTCCGAGAGATCGGAAGACGACCCCGACAGTACCGAGACGACCGGAGCATGGTCGTTGTGGAAGTATGAGAATGGTCCAAAGAGGAAAAGCCGTCGAAACAAGAGTCAGGAAATTCAAGATAAATGATCTTGACCAAGTTCTAGCACTAGCGGAAAGATACGCTTCGTGGGATGCAACACTGACAAAGGCTGACATTGAGGGATTTCATTCCGGCAGCCCAGAATTCTTCTTCGTAGCCGAGGCAGAAAACAAAATTCTCGGGTTTGTATGTGGAAGAGAATCGAATCCTCCCGCGGAAACGCTCAACAAATGGAAATCCAGAAAGGTGGCGTCAATCGAGACGCTCGCGGTAGACGAGAATCACAGGCGACAGGGAATCGCCACGTCACTACTGTCAGCACTATTCGAAGCGTTCAAACAGAAAAAGATAGATCTGGTGACCCTTTCCGTTCCAGCCGTGGAGATAGCGGCGATGAAGCTGTACGGAAAACTGGGTTTTGAACCTAGGGCCCAGTTTCTTTGGAAGAGACTCGATTCGAGTTATTGAGCTGGTGTAGTCTGCATTGAAGCCTCGGGATGCTGTCCCTGCGAGAACATTGCCATAGCCTGCTTCTGCTTCTCATCTCTCTCTGCCTTGCTCATTTTGATCTGCTCTGACAGTGACCAGTGGTGACCAAACGGGTCAGTAAGTTGACCGTAGCGTTCGCCCCAGAACATGTTGTCCAACGGCATAGTTACCTTGGCACCGGCGTCGACGGCTTGCTGCCACAGCTTGTCAACATTCTTCACATAGACCTGCAGAGTGACTGAGCTGTTACCTAGAACATCCGGCGACTGCGAGCTAGCCCCTGGAAATACGTCCGACATCATTACGATCGAATCTCCGATCCGAATCTGAGCATGCATGAGCTTCCCGTCGGGGGTAGGTTCACGGACGATCTCCTTCGCTCCAAAGGCTTTCTTGTACCAGTCGATAGCCGCAGCGGCTCCATTAATCGACAGGTAAGGAGTTACCGTTCGGAAGCCTTTCGGAACGGGTTCAATCTTAGCTTTTTTTGGTTTAGATTTCTTGGCTTGTTTGGATTTCTTAGCCATATGATAATCCTCGATACCGGGTCGCGTAAATCTCGCCCATAAAAGAAGTTCGGTCGATTGATAGGAAATGGGCTCAATTTAGCCCGCTCAGGCTCCAAGACGGAGGCCGGACACAGTTAAAACGGAGAGTCCCAACTGTCCTCAGAAGAATCGTAGCTAGCCAGAGTATAGGTTTCAAGCAAAGCGTAACCTAAGTGATTGTGATTGCTTCCCCGGGATTATTTCTCCAGGAATCTGTGGAGATCTTCTGTAGACTAGCTGCTATAGCTGGATTGAGAAGGAGGGACTACGCTTAATGGGCCCGAGCGAGCTTGAGTGACCGCGGACGCATCGGATGAGCAAGCCCCTCGATAACCCGCTGTCAGATCAAGCAGCGAACCCATCAGCCGATCCTTCGAGAGAGGCCAGTGTGATGGAAGAGGGGGCGTTACCAGAGATTTTCAGAGGTCGCATGTTCTGTACAGTACACGGTCGGCAATGCTATCGTGCCACTACCTTCACAGGAGAATCTGTCTGGATATGTCCAGACGAGCGCCACCTGATTCCCTTGCGAGGATAAGAAAATGGAAGTGGAGTTTCGTCCAGCTCTTATCGAGTTACAGTGAACGAGAATTGGTTGCCTCTAGTAGTTGTCAAGATCACTGTATATGATTGTCCCACGTTGAACTGTAAGAATAACCCGGGAATTCCACCGTAGACGCAACCGGGGCAGTTGGCGCCGATCAGAATGCTCATTGTGGAGACATCATTTGGAATTATCGTAGGTCCTGCTAAGTTGGAAAGGGTCCACGTGTTTCCCGATGAGTCCTGCACTGTGTAGGACTGCGTTGTCACGGATGTATTTCCCGCGTTCCGGACGACAAGCGATAAGCTTGTGCCATTGATGAATTGGTATCCGTTTAGCTTCAAGGATTCGATTACGGGCGGAGGTATGATAGGGTCAACAACCGTTAGGCTAATGACCATTGAATGGGTCCGTGAACCATCAGTTCCTGTTACGGTGATATTGTAGTTTCCGAGAGTCGTGCTGAGGCTGGTGGTTATGTTCAAGGTGCTCGAGGCTGTCCCGTCACTCGATAGTGTCAACATATTCTGGCTGCCTGTCACCGTGATGTAGCCGAAAGGTGCTGTGACAGTTAGACTAACGGTTCCCGTGTAACCGTTCACGCTTGTAACCGTGATGGTTGTGGTGTTGCCAGACCCGAAGACATTGACGATGTTCGACGGGGAGGAGGTTATCGTGAAGTCTTGATTGGAGACAACTTGAACTGATAAATCGGCCGACGCATAGGTCGTCTTTCCGTGACTGCTTGCAATCCCGATAACAACGATGTTGTAATTTCCAATATTACTAGTCGCGGTAACTGTCAAAGTGGACTTTGCGGTGCCGTTTGCTGGGACACTAACGCTGGTTGGACTTATCGTTGCGGGGAGTTTCGAACCCGTAAAGAATAGGGACAATGATACTGTTCCGGAGAAACCGATCACGCTGATGATGCTTACGCTTGAGGTAAAGGATGAGTCCTGCTCAATGGACAAAATTGAAGGATTCACTGTTAGAAGGAATGAAGGGCCCGCTTTACCACCATTCACGTACGAGCTGAGCATTGTGCCGCCCGCAACTGTTCCTACCACGGCCGTGAGAACCATTAGGAGCCCCTTCAGATAGACTAGATTGCTGAATAGCATTGTGTTGCAATCCCCTAATCCTAAGGCCAACTGGGCTGTCAGAAGGCTTACGGGTCGCGTAACTAGCGATGGTTACTAATCGGTCGAGTGTGGACACAGGGCATGCCACTCCACAACTTGAAAACCTGTTTTGGTCCAAATGATAGGGAAAAGTCTGTCCTAATTGTTTAACGACGAAATATGGGGAATAACGGTTGCCACGAACGTTTTTCAACGCTACGTTCCGCTTTTTGCTTTCTGATCTGCAAGCTAGAAACTTGGCTGAAGCTCAGATTCTGAGAAATCGAATCGACTCCTAGTTGACTTGATTTAAATGAATTCCTAGGAGAATGGTCATCGTCTTCCCCCAACGCATTACGTTCGTGGAGGTGAGAGATGAAAATGTCGCTTCAAGAAATTCAACGGGTAAAATCTCGCGGATTCTCGTTACGATCAATGTTGCTCTTGGTGCTTTTAGTTGGGGTCGGCGCAGGCGCGACCGCTTACGTTCTGGGCAATGCTTTCGCTGCTATCACAGGCACGCCTAGTACTGGTGCAAATCAGCAGAGCACAACGACTACGTCCGCGAGCACTTCTACGGCCGCACACAACTGCACTCTAACATCAGCGTAGAGTTTGTCGACGATAGTCCGTTCAAACCCCACTTTTCTTTGGAACTACACCAGACGCTCCTTGAATACTTCGGACCTGGATTGCTGTCTCTTTCCACGCAATTGCTAAGAACGGTCTTTCCGCTTCTTAAGTTAGATACTTCTGAAATACCTCTAATCCATCCCTTCACTGTCCAAGTTCTGTAGTCCATGCGTGTAAACTGGTTCCTGATGCTAGCCTGCGTCCTAGCAAGCCTCTATGCATGGCAACAAGATCCAAACTGGGCAGACCAGAATCTAGTCTTCAGCCTCAACAACTTCTACGCTGGACGCGTCTGGACCTTAGTCACAGCCCTATTCGTCCACGCAAGCTGGGAACACCTACTCGGCAACCTTCCGTTTCTCTTCGTCTTCGGCAACACGTTGGAAAAGATGATCGGCCGAAACAATCACCTCCTCGTCTTCTTTCTGGGCGGATTCACCAGCTTCCTACTGCCACCTATCATCGGAATCTACAGCCCCGACACAGGCATGCTGGGCGCAAGTGCAGCAATCTTTACACTCGCAGCTATCGTAATGCTGATGTCCCCGCTCAAGTTTAGCTGGCTCTTCCTCGCCCCACAAGGACTCGTGGCAATCATCTATTTCGTCCTGAACGTAGCACTGGTCTATGCCCCATCCATGATACCGGGCTATGATCCCAACGTGGCATACATCGCTCATGTCATAGGATTCACAGTAGGAATACCATTCGGTATCGCCTGGAGCCTTCACTGGAAGAAGAACCTTGTAATCAGCCTCGGGCTGTTCGGCATCTACCTAGTAATACTAGCCTTGCTAGGCGCGTTGACGGGAATTCAGACGCCCCTCGGCGTTGTCTAACCAAGCTGATTCTCCAATAGAGGTTTCAGTTTCAGAAAGACTTCTCGGGTCACCTTAAGATCGTCGAGACAATGATCCCTGATAGACTTCAACGCTGTCTCATCTCCCTCCAATGCCTTGACAAACAACTGAGGGACCTCTAGTCCCATAGGCCCTTTCTCTCGCTTTATCCCGAAAAAGTCGCAGACATGGTCTAGGTAGGTGAATGTTAGACGAAGGCGGGATCTTACGACCTCGTTCAGGTCCAAATGCGTCTTACTCAATAGTGGAAGGGGGTCGAGACCGTGCTTCAAGAGACGAGTTGTGAGAAAGGGAGTGTCGAAGCCTCGACCACTCCAAGTCACGATCACATCGTACGCCTCCAGCCGGTTGAGAAGCTTGACTAGCAGGCCTTTCTCCTGGTCAGTCCTCTTGGCATCCAAATATTCGCTCTTCCCAGCCTCTGGCAATAGTCCTGCGCCAACTACTATGCCGGCGTCGGCTTCTAGGGAAGAAGTCTCAATATCAAGAATAACGATTCTCGGTGCCATGCGATTCGACGATTCGGCCTGGTCTAAAGCGCTTCGTCCAAGTTCGTCGAACGAGGTTTCATAGCCCAGAATCGCCAGCTAGCTGACTATTCGGTGACTACGGTTTGCAAATCCCGGCAGTTGTAGAGCTAGAGAATCTAGAGAAGAGCTACCGGCTGGGAAAGGTCACAGTAAGTGCACTCCGTGGTGTCACGCTGAAACTCTGGCAGGCTGAGTTCATGGTGATAATGGGTCCTTCAGGGTCCGGTAAGACGACTCTCCTCAACATAATCGGAACATTGGACAAGCCCAGTACTGGTCGAGCCCTAGTAGATGGTGAGGATATCACTATAATGAATGATGGGCAATTGACGAAGCTGAGACGGCACAAGATAGGCTTCGTATTCCAGTTCCATAATCTCATTCCAGTTCTAACCGCATTAGAGAACGTTG
>VBBB01000071.1:0-8070 GCA_005882955.1 Candidatus Bathyarchaeota archaeon
AGAACGCTGGGGAATGCTTCTATTGCGTAGAAAGGGCCACATGGCGCCTTTCACACTAGTCATACTCTTACTCCTATTCGGAAGAAAGAAGACCGACCCGATAGAGGACACGAACAAAGACGAGCCCATTAGCAGAGAACCTTTCCCCGTACCTGACATTCTCAAGAAAACGATAACCAGCACCGACGTCTCTAGGTCTCGAGATAGACTTCGTCTAGCAAGTCTGGAAAGAGACATAATCGGAGACGCTCTCACAAAAATCTATGAGGCAGAGACTAGAGGACAGATCAGCGACAGCGAAAAAAACCAGCTCCTGCAACGATACAAGACAGACCTCAAGCGAGTAGACGGAGAAATAGACACTCACAAGAGGACAGTAGATCTCTACGAACTAGAATCGGCCAAGGAAGACCTTCTCAAGAGTTTCCAAGAAAAAATGCTCGAAATAGACCTGAAGATAAGCCAGATTAGACCGGGCATAATCGCAACATCCCAAGCAATCCCCCCCAAAGCATCCGAGCCTCCCAAGACCGAGACAAGCCCAACTACGCCGGCTGCAAACCCTCCGAAAGAACGACCCCTCAAGGAGAAGCCTAAGAACAAAGCTGAAGAGCGGCTAGAGACCATTCGCGAGGAAGTACTCAAGGCAATGGAACGCCTCGAACAGATCGAGACGGAAGGCTGAGCAACAACCTGTCCTGGACAGACAAGGCTCGGATAAGCGCCGCCGCCCAAGCAGTAAGAGAAATCAGGGACAACACAACAATCGGACTAGGAAGCGGCAACACCATCCTACGAGCCCTCGAACTTGCCTCAGAACGAGTCAAAAAAGAGAACCTCAGGATCACCTTCATCCCAACCTCCTATCAGACAGAATTAGCCGCAAAGAAACTAGGTCTCAAAACATCAAACCTCGAAGAAGACACAGAACCCGACTTAGCATTGGACGGAGCAGACCAGATACAATGGCGAACCCTCGACATGGTGAAAGGCGGAGGAGCAGCGCTCCTACGAGAAAAGATCGTAGATTCAACCTCGAAGAAACTGGTCATCATAGTTGACGAGAAGAAACTGGCTAAGACCCTGGGGGGACCCCAGCCGATACCCGTCGAGATAGTTCCCTTCGGCTATTCGTCAACGGTCGCAAAAATCAGAAAAATCTCCGAAAAAGCCGTCCTAAGAGAAGCCGCGGGCAAAGCCGGACCTGTGATAACAGACAACGGAAACCTCATTGCCGACGTGTTCTTTCGAAGCCTACGCCGACCAGAAATCGTCCACGAGAAACTAAAGAATATACCCGGCGTCATCGAAACGGGTCTCTTCCTACAAATGTGCGATGTCGCCTACGTGGGAAGAAAAGACGGCCGAGTCGATATTCTCCGCCGAAGCTAACGCATCAAGAGCCGGATAATTGTCGTCATATTTCACACAAAGTGCCGGGGGCGGGGCTCTCGAAAGAGGTCTTCTATCGAACCCGCGACCTCCGGATCTCTCAAACCAGATTATGAGTCCGGCGCTTTGGCTCCCCTTTCGGGGTCTGACCAAACTGAGCCACCCCGGCAAAACGGCCCGCGCAGGGTCTACTGCTAAAAAGCATTGGCCCAAGAAAGATTAAACGGAAACGAAACTAGACGAGGAAGTAGAAAAGGCCCCTAGCTTGTCCAGCCACAAATTTCTCACACTAGACGACGTGGAGACAAGCAACAAGAGGATTTTCCTAAGAGTAGACATCAACGTTCCTCTGGACCCATCCACGCATCTGATCCTGGACGACACAAGGATCAAAGCAGTCTCGGAGACGCTCGCCAGACTGGAAGACGCAAGGGTCGTCCTTGGGTCCCACCAGAGCAGGCCAGGAAAAGATGACTTCACGAATATGGAACCCCACGCGAAAGCGCTAGCAGATTGTTGCAACCAGGAAGTAATGTTCGTAGAAGATGTCATGGGCCCCCACGCCCGCCAGAGAATAGCAAAGGTCGAACGAGGCCAAGTACTCGTCCTCGACAACCTAAGATTCTGCGCTGAAGAAAACATCGACGACAAACCCGAGAAGCTCCTAAAGACCCATTTCGTCAGACAGCTCTCACCACTCTTCGACCTCAACGTCAATGACGCGTTTGCAACTGCTCATCGATCGCAACCCAGCATTGTGGGACTAACTGATGCACTTCCAAGCGTAGCAGGACGATTAATGGAAAAAGAACTCAAAGCAGTCTCCGGACTACTCGTAGAGCCCCAACGGCCATGCGTCTACGTTCTCGGAGGCGCCAAAGTCGAAGACAAGATCCCGGTCATTGAACACATTCTGACCGGCGACAAAGCAGACAAGATCCTCTTAGGAGGAGTACCTGCAAAGCTGTTCCTCAAGGCAATGGACAAGAAAATCTCGGCAGACGACGAGAAAGACATGGCTGGACTTCAAACTCATATCAAGAAGGCAACATCACTGTCGATGAAGTATAAGGACAGGATCGAGGTCCCAGTTGACCTTGCATATGCAGATACTCGTGGAAAGAGAACTGACAGAGGCATAGATGTCCCTTTGAAAGAATCGGCCCTAGATATTGGAGCCACGACTATCGAAAAATATTCGAAAGCCTTGGAGGGAGCAGCCACTATTGTCGCTAACGGACCCCTCGGAGTGTTTGAGAGAGATGGGTTCGACCTCGGTACAAAACAGGTCCTAGAAGCCATGGCCAAGAGCAACGGCTACACAGTCATAGGAGGCGGACACCTGGTGGGTCTCGCCTCAATCCTTGGTATAGATGACAGATTCAAACACGTCAGCACGGCCGGCGGCGCGATGCTCTCACTACTCTCGGGCCAGAGCCTTCCGGGTGTGGACGCACTCGTCAGAGCCGCAGACAGAATGCGGAACCAGAAAAACAACTGAACCACCTGACTCAGTAGAACTTATCTTAGCCTCAACTCCACCCACCACGCGACAGCCCCGGTAGCTCAGTGGTGGAGCGACAGCCTTGTACCCCAAGTGAGAAAGCTGTAGGTCCCGGGTTCAATCCCCGGCCGGGGCTCCAAACACGATTCCGATTATCACAGGCTGATTCCTGACTCGAGACTCCATGCAAGCCTAATCCCGACGCGGAAGGAGATCCAAAATCAATTTTCCGCACGTCGTTTATTAGACGCGGAAACCTAGAAACCTGTCCCGGAAGAAGATCGAACCCATGGCACGAAGGTTCCTTAGACGACGAACAATCGTCATAGCTGCAATCATCGTCGCTCTCTCTGTTGGAATCGTCTTTGCAAGCATACCCTACCTTCCACATCCTCCTGCGCGAACAATCCAGACCCCGGTAACCCATACCATCAGAGGGGGAAGCGAAATGTATCCAGGAGTCTACTCTCTTACGCTACGAGGAGTTTCCAGCACTGACAATTTTGCAATAGGAGTTAACGTGACGAACGGAATGGCATCATTCTGCGTGATGCCAGAGTCCAGTTTCATTGCTTGGACTTTCAATAACTCGACCGGAGGAATCCCGTTTTCATTCGATAGCTGTATCCTCAACGTGCAGACAGCCCAGACGACGCTAAGATTTACTCCCACAAGCCAGGGCAACTGGGACGTCGTCGCTGTCAATACTAGCTCAGCGACGATAATAGTCGAGTACACTCCCGCTTCCTAGGCTGACCCTCGGAGTAGAGAGAAGACTGAGGAGACAAGAATGATCCCTGAAAACACTAGAAGAACATGCTGCAAGCCGGGAAGAAAGCCGCCTAACGATCCGTTCGCTGTCTGAACGCTCATGATAAGATTCGGGTTGCCAATAATGCTGAGCAGCTTATCGTACGGCACATCAGCAGTCATGAGCGCTAAGACCAGTGGGATGCTGGCGACGATGCTTGTGTTGATGATGGTAACTCTTACCGCGGAAGAGATTCCCCTCTTTGAGGCTGGCACCGAACCCATAACAGAACTAGCATTCGGACTGCGGAATAGGCCGATTCCAAATCCTACAAGCACCAGGCCTACCACGATCTGAGAATAGGGAGTAGACTGATCGAATCTTGACAAGGCGAAAAACCCTCCGGCTGCCGTTATGAGACCGAGAGTGCTGAGACCCCTCGCCCCCCATTTATCTGAGAGAGTACCACTTATTGGTCCAATGAAGATCAGAGTAGCGTCAAGAGGGATTAGAAATATTCCCGCGTGTAGCGGATCGTATCCTCTTACGAGCTGGAAATAGAGAGTCATAATAAAGGCAAGTCCTGCAAACGCGAGACCGCTGAGCAGATTGGCAATGTTTCCAGCGGTGAATACGCGGATTCTGAACAGGGAGAGATCGAGAACTGGAAACTTGGTTCGACGCTCGACAAGAAAGAAGAAGACCATGAGGACTCCACTCGACGCGACGAGAACTAGGTTCAGAGTATCTGTTAGACTACCGATGGTTAGGCCGAGCAGTAGAAGAGTGATCGAACTCGAAAAACTGGCCGCGCCAAGCAGATCGAACTTTTCTCCCCGCATCGGCTGAGAAATCTCTTTCAGTCTCCGACGCGACCAGTATGTTCCGAAGATTCCGATCGGAACGTTAACCAGGAAAATAGACCGCCAGGTGAAAAACTGGATGAGAATACCGCTAAGAGTATAGCCAGTAATTGTCCCAGCGTTAATCGCGACCTGGTTTATCCCGATCCCCTTTCCCAGCCCTTCACCAGCGAAGGCATCCGTGACAATAGCGACGCTATTGACGAAGAGAAGCGCGGCACCAACGCCCTGAACAAGCCGGAAACCCAACAGCTCCTCCGCGGTCATGGAGACACCGGAGAGGAATGAGCCGATGGTGAATATGGCGAAGCCCAAATTGTACAACCGGACCCGGCCATACAGGTCAGCTATCCTTCCGATCCCTACCAGAAGGACAGTTATCATGAGTCGGTAGACGGTGATGAACCAGACCCCGACAACCAGGTTCGTGTTCAGCGCAAACACCACCTGGGGAAGACCCACGACAAGAATGCTCGAGTCCAGCGTGGCCATGAAAATGCCGACTGTAGTAACGGTGAGAACGACCCACTTGTACTCCAAAGACAAACCGCCAACCTAGCAGGCGTCTCCGAGCCTCCGCCCATCGAGGTATAAAACGCCCCACGAGAAATAAGGCCGCGACATCCCGATTTACGACGATATGCTGAGACTCGCCCAGAACAAGCCCCAATCAGCAGTCCGGAAGCGGGTTTCATATGATGCCCAGTTCACGCTTGCATGATCCCAGCAGTACGTCATCTGAAAAATGCTGATTCGGCTGTTCTGCGCGACAAACCGGAAATCTCGCCCGGAAACGTTTCGGACCGGAAATGGCCTCTTCCTAAAATTTTGAAAATAAAAAATTCTCGCGACGCAAAACAGCTGTTCCGAAGTAGCTCTCTGGAAATCGCTCCATCCCTAGGGACATGCTAGATCTCCAGAAACCCTTTACAATCTATCGAATTCTCTCTGTGAAAAATCGTCGAGAGCGCGCACGAATCGCAAATCTGGGGATAGGATTTTGTGCCCGGTCTTTTTCACGCGCATCCTTGGGGCAATAATCCGATCTTGAAGGTCGGGGTTCAAGCCGATTCTGCGTTCAAAATTAGAATCCTCGCCGAAAAACATTCCAGCCGGCGAGACCCCTCTAGAAAGAGGGCCAACAATATGATTCTAGAGACGAGGGAGCGGTCTTTGTCCCAGAGCTACTCTGCTGTCTGGTTGACTTCCTTGATCGCACCCTCGAGAATATCGAGGCCAGAATCAACAAGGTCCCGGGTAATGATCAACGGAGGCGCGATACGCAGCGTCGAATGGCCCGCGGTAATAATCGCCAGTCCCCTCCGGAACGATTTCATCATGATCTCGTGCGCCTCCTTGTCAGCATAATCTTTCGTCTTCGGATCCTTAACGATCTCCGCCCCAATCATCAGGCCCTTCCCCCGGACATCCCCGATGATCGGATACTTCTCCTGCATCTCCCGCAGCCGCTTCATCATATAGTTCCCCTGCTTGGTAGCATTCTCTAACAGATGCTCATCTCGAATAATCCCGATCACCTGCAACGCCGCCGCGCACGAGACCGGATTTCCCCCAAACGTGTTAGCATGCGATCCCCCATCCCAGTCCATCAACTCCGACTTCGACACAGTCGCTCCGATTGGCATTCCTGACGCCAGAGCTTTAGACGTGCAGACAACATCTGGCTCAACACCCCAGTGCTCAATCCCAAACCATCGCCCCGTCCGTCCCATCCCTGATTGGACCTCATCATCCACCATCAAGATCCCATTCTTGTCAAGCATCTTCTTCAACCGCTGGAAATAATCGTCCGGTGGCACAACATAACCTCCCTCGCCCTGGATAGGCTCGACGAACATCGCTGCAACATCCTCTGGCGGCAGATACTTGTCAAGGACCTGTTCCTGGATAAAATCAACACAGTACATCCCACACTCCGGATAAGACAACTTGAACGGACAACGGTAACAGTCAGCGAAAGGGACATGTGTGTCCCCCGGAACCATGGGGAAGAAGTGTCTACGCTGGTACGGCTTACTAGCCGTCAGGCTGAGCGCTCCCAGAGTGCGTCCGTGGAAACCACCGATGAAAGAGAGAAACGCGTGCTTCCGCGTATGCCACTTTGCCAGCTTCATCGCAGCTTCGATCGCCTCTGTCCCGCTGTTGCTCAGAAACACTTTCTTCGCAAAATTCCCGGGAGTAATCTTGACAAGCTCTTCGGATATCTTGACAACCTTCTCGTAATAGAAATCGGTCCATGAATAATGGATGAGCTTCTCAGCCTGCTCTTTGATCGCTGAGACAACGCGTGGATGTGAATGACCGACCGCGAGACAAACGAGTCCCGAGTTGAAGTCGATGAACTCGTTGCCGTCAACATCTTTGACGATACTCCCGTGCCCACTCTCAGCGGCTAGTGGATAGAATCGGACTAAGGATTGGGAGATTACAGACTCGTCTTCCTTGACGAGTGCTCTGGCTTTAGGACCGGGTGGAGTTACTACTATTTTGGGATACTTGTCGGCGGGCAAAGAGATCGTCGACTGGCTCGGACGGTCTACTACTAATAATATTGCTCTGACAAATCAGATGCTTGTCGACTAGTGTCCGACGATAATCTCGATCATGGAGAGACTCGCGGTCGAGCCGTCTTCGCGCTTAACTTCCTCGGTCCCAATGTCGACTGAATGGATTCTGATGTTCTTCATGAACGCCCGTCTCAGCATATCCACAACCTCAACAGCCTTCGTGATAGACTGACCCCGTCCTCTCACCATGACATCAGCCACTCCCGTATTTAGAAGGGTCATGCATGCTACAACATAGTTCATGATAGGCTTCTTCCCGATTCGAACCATGTTAGTATCCTCCTCTCCATCCTCAAAGCCGTCCTCGATGCCCGCTGATGCTACAATGTCTGACAAGATAATGCCTGTACTGATCCCTACTCTAAGCCATCTACAAGATTAAGCTTGCCAGACCCTCGAAAGAAAGGAGGCAGAACTCTCTCATAATCCCTCACGATCCATCCCGCCATAATCCGTACGTCATATTTTTCCTACTCTCTCCAAATTAATACGGGTCTTTTAAGGGAAAACTGTCTCCACCTTGAACCCTCCGAGCCTGGTCGAGAAAAAGTGGCCTCAGTATCCCCAACAGTATTTCACATGCTCGAACGGCTCGTCGGCAAACGAGTCCTCGCAGTGATAAACCGAGACTTCGGCTACGAGGGTCGACTAGCTGTCGTCTCTCACGAGCCGCCGGGGATCTGGCTCATGGAGGCCGAAGCCGTTATCTTGCGTTCGACTGTTGTCAGTCCGATTCCACAGGTTGTAAATAGGGAATCAAAGGGAGAAACCTTCCTTCATCTCGACTCCGTTCAGAGGCTAGAGACTGTTCCGGAGGCAAAGGCTAACGCGAGAAGATAGAGTAGGCTGGCTCGATGGGCTCTTCATCGGCGCATCAAACGCCACGCTAGTGATTGATCCATCTACAACTCGGAGAATTCCGAAGACAGCCCGAGTGCTCGTCTCCCACGCACACGGTGACCACACTGGCGG
>VBBB01000071.1:8116-8674 GCA_005882955.1 Candidatus Bathyarchaeota archaeon
TATCCATCGCGCTCTCCACGACCATAGAATCTCGAACTTTCGCGCACTGGACATCAACCATCACTTCGTGGTCGATGATATCCGGGTCAATGCGCTTGACGCGGGGCACATGCTAGGCTCAGCCCAGTTCTTCATAGAGACTCCAAACAAGTCGATATTGTACACTGGCGACATCAACTGCATTGACACCCTTACGACAAAGGCCGCAGAACCAGAACATTGCGATATCCTCGTTATCGAAGCCACCTACGGGTCTCCACAATACCGTTTCCCAACGCGAGAAACTGTCTACGCCGAGATTGTGGAGTGGGTGGTAGACACGATAAAACAGGGACGAATACCATGCTTGCACGTCTATGCGGCGGGAAAAGCTCAAGAGGTTGTGCGACTGTTCAACATCTACACACGTCTGCCGGTAATTGTTAATCCGAGACTTGACGGTGTGAACGAGACCTATCATAGGAGCGGTGTGCCTCTTGATTGGTTCTCGTCTGACTCTAGAGATGGGAAGACGATTCTCGAGAAGGATCCCTGCGTCTATGTCACGACGCCTAGCGA
>VBBB01000071.1:8697-11568 GCA_005882955.1 Candidatus Bathyarchaeota archaeon
TGGGCGCTCTCTCTCAATGGTAGGGTGACTGCTTTTCCGCTTAGTAGTCACGCGGATTTTGACCAGTTGATCTCTTTTGTTAAAGCATGCGACCCGGAACAGGTCTTTGTCTTCACGGGGTTTGCTGAGGATTTGCGGCGGGCGCTAGGTTCGAAGCTTGGGCTTGACGCTAGGGCTGTGCCTTCTTACTTGCAGAGGACGCTTGCTGAAGATTACTGATCTATCTGACGGGAAGCAGAAAGAAGAATAGTAGCGCGAAGGCAACTAGTCCTATTCCAGAGACTATCACTAGCTGCGGGCTGAGTTTTACGCCAGGAGTATCTTCTTCGAAGAACCGCAACAGTCCGGCGCTGGCTGCCGGCATGGGCGCCTCGTCACGTCTCCTCTTTTCTCGTTTCGTGCTCAACTTGGCTTGCCCTGGTCGACTGTTTCAATATCGCCGGTAATAAGGCTGGTGCGAACCCGGCTTCGACTCTGCAGACCTTCTGACGATGAGTAAGTCAAAATTTATCGGATGTGGATGTATGTGTAGGCCTCCTTGCTGGTCTCGAAGGCGTAGTGGACCTTCTGGTAGTCTCTCCTAAAATCCGACACGTCGCTCGCCACTTTGCGAGAGTCCTCTCCTTTGACTACTATTCTTGTCATGAGATCAGCTATCTCTTCCATCTCTGATTCTTTCATTCCTAGCCTTGTGACTTCTGAGACTCCGCATCTTATTCCTCCCGGTGCTTCGAAGTGTCTCCCGGCTTTGATGTCGTACGGTAGCAGGTTGCGATTCAGTATGATGTTTGCATCTTCAAGCTTCTTCTCGATAGTCTTCCCATCTCCAAACTTCGTAATGTCCGCGACGAGTAAGTGTGATCTTGTGAATCCTTTCTTCTCGCCCAGAACCTGGAATCCTCTCTCGTGGAGGGCTGCGGCAAGGGCTCGACTGTTCTTGACAATTTGACCCGCGTATTCTTTTCCGAACGCGAGCATCTCTGCGAACATCACCGCTTTTCCTGCAAGATGGTGGAGGTGGTGGTTGCTGACGTTGCCGGGGAAGGTCGACTTTTTGATCTTCTCTCCATTCTCAGGTTTTGACAGTATGAGTCCGCCTTGTGGTCCGGGAAGGGTCTTGTGAGTGCTCGCCGTCATCGCGTCTGCTCCTTCATGCAAGGGATCCTGAAATTGGGAGCCTGCTACGAGTCCCGCGACATGCGCTGCATCAAAGCAGATTCTGGTTTCATGTTCCTGAAATGTGTCGGCTAGTTGTTTGACGGGGTGGGGGAAGGGTAGGACTGAGCCTCCGAGCATTGCGAGTGTTGGCTTCTTTCCCTCCTCGGAGAGTTTCTGGATCTTCTTCTCTGTGGCGTCGATGTCGATGTTCATTTCTTCTGTGTCGAATGGGAAGTATTCTACTTGTAGGCCTCTTACGGAGCCGGCTGTGCCGCCGAATTCTTTCTTTCCCATGCTGATGTGACCTCCGGCGGGGATTGCTAGGGCGAACATGGTGTCTCCGGGCGTGGTGAATGTGGTGTAAGCGACTAGGTTGGCGCAGACTCCTGAGATGGGTCTGACGTCTGCGAAGTCTACTCTGAAGAGTTGTTTGGCGAGGTCTATGCAGATCTGTTCGACTTGGTCTATGTACTTGCAGCCGGCGTAGACTCGCTCTCCCGGCCATCCTTCAGCGTACCGGTTGCCAAAGTCGGAGAGTATGGCCTCTCGGACCGCGGGGCTGGGGATGTTCTCGCTCGCGATTAGAGGGAGGGAGCTAGCGAACCATTTCTGATGAGTCTCTAAGAGATCGAAAACTTTGTTGTAGGATTGTCGAGGCTCCATGATAGTCGCCGGTGTTAGGCTGGCATTGTATAACGTTTGGTGGTCAGAGGCTTTCTGGGTGTTTCTGGAACTGGTTCCACCACTGAGGGTTCTTGCTCGCGTACTCGACGAGCCTTGCTAGCAGTTCGAGGGTCCGTGAGTCTATGTAATGTTCAAGTCCCTCGGTATCTTTCTGGGCCCTTTTCTCATCCGCTCCAAGTAGTCTTAGAAAGTTGACGAGTAGGCCGTGGCGCTGTCTTATCCCGTCGGCCATGCTGCTGCCTTTCTCGGTTAGGACTATTCCTCCGTATTTTTCGTGGACTATGAATTGTTCTTCTCGGAGCTTGTTAAGCATCCCTGTGACTGTGGGTGGTGTTACGTGCAAGTTTTTTGCGATGTCTACTGGTTTTGCGTATCCTTTTTCATGGATTAGTTCGTAGATGACTTCGATGTAGTCCTCTTTTCTGGGTGTTTGGGCGCGTGGTGTGGGTTTGTGGGCGCGTGCCAGTTTGGCTAGCTGGCTTTTGCCGGGCGGGGTTTTTGGCATTCTTCTATGACGTGGGTCGTCTCTCTGCCTTGTTTTTCTGTTTATGGTTGTTTTAGAGGTGGATGGGGACTCCGAGCGAGTCTCGGAGTTTTCTGAGTATGGGTTCTAGTGGTCCTGTTTCGAGGCTTATGGCGATTATCTGGTTGTTGTGTGGTAGGAATATCAGGTCTATCTTTTCGTACTGTACGGATATGTGGCTTAGTGGTCCGCACTGGGCTTCTAGCTGTGACAGTGTGTCGAGTATTAGTGGGGGGACGCTTCCCATGAATTTCCGGTCGTAGCTTTCGGGTGTGAAGCTTGCTACGCTTGTCCGCATTCTTGACTCTACGAGTTTATGGTTCCTGTCTAGTAGTGCAACGTATCTGATTCTGGGGTCTAGGGCGAATAGGTCGTCTGCTAGACGTGCTTGGGGTCTGCTCAAGCTTGCGGGTTGACGGTTTATTCTCGGTATCTAAAGGAATGCCTATGTTTCATGTGGGTTACCTTTCTGTAAGAGCACTTTTGTGTCGCGGGGAGCAACTGCT
>VBBB01000071.1:11606-19736 GCA_005882955.1 Candidatus Bathyarchaeota archaeon
ATTTTTTGGCGAGTGGTCCCCGCCAGTTGAAACTGATACGCGCGAGTCTTGCAATTCAGGGCGCAGAATAGAACGGTCGACTGTTTTCCAATTGCAGATTAAGCGGATAGGTCAGCGCGAAAAAGTCGTAATCTCAAATCGCCTCCCCCGATTTCTGATCAGGGCTTGTTCTGCGCCTGCTAATTATGAAGCAGAACAGTCTGCGATTCTTTTTGTGAAGCCTAGGAGATGATTACTCTTTGCTAATTACCTCCTAACTGCGAGTTTTGTGTCGCGGGAATTTTTTATTTTCAAAATTTCTACGAGGGGCTCTCGGCTGGTTGAACCGCTTTCAAGCTAGATTATCGGTTTGTCGCGCAGAACAGCCGAATCAGCATTTTTCAGATGGCGTACTGCTGGGATCATGCAAGCGTGAACTGGGCACCGTATGACACCGCCCTCCCAGATCCCGGATTAGGATTCATTCTGCCCCCATTCTCTCCAAGAGGATAGCGATGACCCGTACCAGCGAGAAGAATATAATCCGGATTCAGACTTGGCTAGCTGACCTCTTCGGAGTCCCCGACCAATGACCACCTTGCCGGGAACCACGTCTGGTCTAGAATGGAAGGAGGGGACAGAAGGCCTGCAGTTTGGAGAATTGTTTCTCGGAGGTATAGCAAGCACCTACCTGGGCCGCGGCAGATCTCCCGGGTACGGTCTCCACTTCACGGACCAGCGGATTATATGCGTCAGGATGCGACTGCTCGCCCAAGCTCTTCTAGCTCCCTACCTAATAGTGATCAGCTCACTCTCTCTAATGGTGCTCTTTGAACTCGGATCAAGAGAGATACTATCCATCTTCCTCCCCTTGGTCATCATATTGGCCAACCAAGTTCTTAGGGTTCTATCGAGAAGATTCTCGGAGAGAGTCATCTCACGAAAAAGCCTTGATGTCCCTTGGCTGATAAAGCGCAGGAAAGAAGACTTTGAGCTTTCGAAGAAAGAGATAGAGGAATTGCTGATGAAGAGTCCTCTAAGAGGACTGAACCTGGAAGGCAGCCGCGGCTATCTCAGGATTACACCAAAAGACCATCAGGTACAGCCGATAGAGATCAAGGTCCACGGCTGGAACCAACACCTAATCCTCCGGGATCTCGTCATCAACTTCGCTGGCAGAGAACCCAGGGTCAGAGCGGTAGAATACCCATACGGCCGATGAACGCCAGGAACAATGACTCGAGTCGACAATCATAATCACATACTCCTCGCAGAAATAAAGTAGATGCTCGCTGCGGCCAAAGCAAACAACATTAGTGAGTATTCGATCACGGAGCATGCATCCCAGTTCAGAGAGCCCAGAGAATCCATTAGATTTGGATCAATACACCCGAACGGCAGGATCTTCAGGAGCCTGAAGGAATACAACGATGAATTCAGGAAAGCCGACCAACTAGCGTACCCGGGGATGAAGATCAATCGAGGGCTTGAGGTTGACTTTTCTCCGCGCTTCGAGAAGAAGGTGGGAGAGTTTGTCAATCAAGAAGCATGGGATATCCTTCTCTGTTCGGTTCACGAATTCGAGGACGGAAAGGATATCGAGAAAATCGTTAGAGGAATAGTTGACCCGGCCTCGGCTCATGAACACTGGCGCGAATATCTTAGGCTTGAACGAATGGCTCTGGAGAGCGATTTTGTTCCCTTCAAAGTGCTCTCTCATCCGGTCAGAATCACGAGAGCCTCAAAGATCGCTCCCCCCGAACTCGACGAGCTCTTGTTAGACCTTGCAAGAGTTGCTAGGAGGAGGAACAAGGCCCTTGAACTGAACGGGAGAGATATCGACTACGCCCCTGAGCTAGTTCGCAGGCTTGCCATAGCCTGCTCAAAAGCTGGTTGCAGGGTAAGCCTTGGCTCCGACGCTCACCATCCAAGAGAAGTGTTCAGAAACGTGAAAACCGCCATGGCTCTCGTCAAGGAGTTCGATCTGGAATCCGGCTGAACAAATTCTTCAGCGTTGCTCCACAACTTTCAGGTATAACTGACGGAGCCGGTAATCGTGGGATCAAGTCTGAACGCTTACAGTCTGCATATCAGAGATGACCGAATCGACTTCGCTCGTCATTCGACTCACTCTTCCCTCCTCCAGCACCAGAATCATGTTACAGTCTCTCAGAGTAGTTGGACGGTGAGCGATCATCATAGTAGTCCTACCTTTCATCAGCTCTTGAATCGTGTCTAGGATCGCCGATTCCGTGTGAACATCCAATGAGCTCGTAGGCTCGTCCAGTATGAGGATGGGCGCGTCTTTGAGAAATGCACGAGCTAGGGATATGCGCTGACGCTCTCCACCAGACAACTTCATTCCCCGCTCACCCACCAAGGTGTCGTACCCGTTCGGTAGACTTGTGATGAAATCATGAGCTTTTGCCGCAGTCGCCGCCGCAATAGCTTCGTCCATGGTTGCGTTGGGCTTGGCGAAGCGAACGTTCTCAGCCACACTCGTTGAAAACAGGACAGTTTCTTGATGGACCACAGCATACTGGTTTCGAAGATCCGCTAACTTGTAGTCCTTCAAGTCGATATTGTCAAGAGTGATGACGCCTTCAGTCGGGTCGAAGAGGCGTAGGAGCAGTGTAGACAGTGTCGTCTTGCCTGAGCCTGTGGGACCGACCACGCCGAGACGGTTGCCAGATGGCACTTCGAAGGATATGTCGTGGAGTACTGGATGATCTTTTGCGTATTCGAATGACACGTTACGGAATTCGATCTTGCCTTTTGCTCTAACCAGAGGACGTGCGATCGGTGATTCGGGGACGTCAGGTTTCTCGTCGAGTACAGCACGATATCTCTCTACTCCGGTCAGTGACATCTGAATATCGAGTATTGACTGGCCTACGTTTCGCAGGGGACCATAGAGTTGGGTCACGTAGTAGTTGACAACTAGAAGGCTGCCGAGGGTTAGTAGGCCTGCTTGGACATGGCCGATGCCGATGTAGAGCACGGCCGCTAAGCCTGCGGCGGTGAGAATGCCTACGAGTAGACTGTAGATTGCGCTGTCCACCTGGACTTTCAGCGACGCGGACAGACTTGCGTCGTAGTGAGACACTAATTCCGTATTCTTCCGCTCCTCTTGACCGTATGACTTTACGAGTCTGGAGGCGCCTAGGCTCTCTTGAGCCACAGCCATAGCGGCACTCTCCGACGCCCTAAATTTGCGCCATCCTGCGCGAATCCGTGGCCGAAATACGAATGTGAGAAGGAACATCATGGGAGATACGAGGAGCGCGATCAGGGCGAGCTGCCAGTCCAGGAAGACCATGACAAGGATCATCGCCCCAAGAGTCAAGATGGAAGTGGTGAGAGGAATCAGACTGTCGATTCCGAACGAGCGCAGCATCGGGGCGTCGTTCAGAGTTCGATAGGCTGAGTCTGCTGCTCCCATAGTATCATGATAGGCGATCGAGAGACGCTGCATCTGTCGAAACAGACGGGTCCGCACATCGAGAGTCATCCGATTTCCGATTTTGTTGCTGTACCAGACATTCACTAGGTTTTGCAGGTAGGTGAGGACTGCGGCTGCCATGAGGATGCTGATGGCAAGCCATAGCGCAATAGTCTTGGAGAGTTGCGATCCCACGAAAAATGTGAGATATCCTGGCAACGGCTGAGAACCGAGGACACTGTCAACCAAGAGCTTGATGGGAAGGGGAAAAACTAGCGTCATTGGTATGGCTAACAGAGATACTATCAACAGAACAACGAGTGGCCAGAGATACGGTCGAAGATCCTCAAACGCCCGTTGAGCATGACGAACCTTCAACATGCCATTAATCTGACGGATCTATGGAATAAACCCTCGTGACTACTAGGTGTTTAGCCAGAATGAAGTTCTGTTTACCAGTCGGGACTTAGGATCTTCATGACATTCTTTTGTTTAGAACTTCATTTCAGATGAGTGTCTCAATACGGAAGTAGCTATTGAACGCTCAGCACTGTTGGTGGTGTTTGAGACGTATCGACGAGAACAGTAATTTTTGCGCCCGGAATTAGTGTGGCTATCTTGACCTGGTCTGCCGTGGTCAATGTTTCAGCCTTAGCGAGAACCTGGACGACTGTTGTACTGTTCGTTCTTATTCCAAATACCCATCTCGTGTTCCCGCTTACAACATAGGAGCTAATCGAAGTTACATTGCCACTAATCGTCTGTTGGGTTCCTGTTGAAACTCCTAGGCTGCTGACGGCGCGACTCGTCGCGCTCTGGACCTCTGTGGAATCGTTGGGGTTCGTAATCGCATAGGAACCGACCTGTTTTGTGTACGCGTTCACCACCGCGACCATGACTGGCACTGTGAGACTTGACGATGTCCCGTAGTAGGGTATCACGTAGATCAGTCCGCCGTTGATCGAATACAGTAGCATGTTTCCGCTGGTCCAGTCAGGGTGCAGCGTTAGCCGTGACTTGACAGTCGGGTCCGTGGTTACGGCTGATGCAGCGGAGTTGGGACCGATAACAGTTGTCCCTTCAGGGAATCTGATCAAGTATACGGTTCCCGTCTGGTTTCCTGCAGGAGCAATGTATAGACCCGCCAAGTTTTGGGACGGGCTCTGGTAGATTTCTACCAGCCGCACAGCGGCCCAGGCCAGGTTTCCATTGATTGGAGTGATGATGAACCGGGTGTTCTCGGTTGACTGGAGGAACACGTTCCTCTGCCATTGTAATGGATCTGTCTGGAAGTAGAAGTTGTACACGTCCTGTTGAGTGTTGAAGTATTGTTCGGGATATCTCAGCTGGGGTATTAGCCAGGACGGCATGGGCTGGTTCCATTGAGGATACATCGAGCGGTAGAAGGACGTGACATAGTCTGTCTTGCCATTATTGTACAGGTATCCGGTGACTGCTCCCGTTTTCACGTCGGTGAGGACTGTGCCGAACAGTCTGAGGATGGAGGTTTGACTGTGCTCGGGGTAGTCGGCGAAGTCGCTTGGGCTCTGCCAGTCGACCCAGATCCAGTGTAGCAAGTAGATGTTTCCCTGCTTGTCCACAACAGGATACGGGTCTGGGTCCATCTGCATGTTGGGAAGAAGTATGTTGGAGAGTCTATTGTTCACGTCTCGGTATTCTAAGGCTTTGATGTTGCCGTAGTTGCCGTTGGCAAAATCGAATCTTCCCTGCCAGAAGAACTTCCAGTACAGCCAGAATCCCTTGTACGTGTAGTCGGGGGCGCTGTTGTAGCTAGGCGGGCCCTTGTAGCTTGTCAGATGGGTCTCGTTAAAGCCCGGGATGTTCAAGTAGACCTCGTCCACGGAAGACCATAGTCCTCCTTCGCCATAGTAGACCTGGGGTGTCTGGGTCAGATTCCATACCGTGCTCATGTCAACCGTCTGGGTAGTCGCGGCGTTTACTGCCAGGATTTTTTCGGAGTGCGTGAGAAGCAAGTGCTGGGTGCGCCAGACATCAACATCGTTTGCGTAGTTAGCCTCGACTAGTTGGAGGATCGAGACCCAGTATTCTGTCCCGTTAATGAAGATAATATCGACCGGGGCGTTGTCGATGGACATCCAGTTCACGCCGACTAGGGGTCGCATGTTGAGTTGGGCGGATGAGTTCGTGAAAATTCGAATATGATTCAACACGTTGGTCTGGTTGGTGTAACTGGTGATCATCGATAGGTTGGCGCTGGTGACGGAGTCGACGCCGTAGGCCCATCGGGTGTACTGGATTGTTGGGACGTAGGCTGGGTTCCACTGGTAGTTGATGTACTGTCCGGATTGTGCGCGCAGGAATGTTGCGAACGCGGGAGGAGCGATTGCCGAGGCTAGTACTATTGCGATGATGACTATTCCTTTGACTCGGTTCATCTTGAAGTGGAGTATTCTCTGGTTGCGGGTGATTGTTGCTAGGAGAGCGAAAGCTACTAGGAAGAGGAGTAGGGTCCAGAGGATGAATGGTCCGCCGACATCGTAGACCCATGCGCCGCTGCTTAGGATTGCGTAGATGAAGGGAAGGAGTATGATTGCGAAAAGGTTGCTGAGGGCCCGGCGGGACATTCCTAGGGCTTTCTTCGTAACTCCGACCAAGAAGTTGGGGATCATGGAGATGCCGAGCCTGATTCCAAGAACGATGAAGGATAAGGCCAGTAGTGAGAGGATGAGTCTGAAGACTTCGAAGGTGAAGACGTTGTCGACTCCAAAGGTCGGCGAGACCTGGAAGGTTCCCGCGAGTCTCATGCCGAGGATGCCGAAATAATTGCCTATCTGAGATATCCAGCTACTGTTGGTCTGCGTCATGTAATTCTGAATGGTTAGGAATCTCAGGGCTAGGTCACTGGCTAAGATGGCGGCGATCCCGAGGGCGAGTAGGAACTTGATCGCTGTCCAAGCTAGGAAGATGGGCGACTTGACTGGGAACCGGTCGTTCCATTCTAGCTTGCCATTCTTTGAGAGCACCGCGTGATCGAGATTCTCTCCAATGTCCCATTGCAAAGGCTGTCTTGGTCCAACGTCATAGTATCTCCTGCGAGGAAACAGATCTCCAACATTCGCATTCCGGAAAAGTCGTAGGAGGCCGAGGAGTTTGCTGTGCATTTAGAGGTGTCTCTTTCCATCTTGCCCAACGCCAGGAGACACGCGTGGGTCGCTGAGCATGAAGAGGGCTGTGAGGGCGAGAGCTGTCCAGATGACTGCGCCGCCAAGATATTGGAGGTTGAGATAGTCGATTCCGGCCTTTCCGAGATAGGTCGAGTATTTCACGTCCAGACTGAGGCCGATGTTCATTCCGCTGGTGAAGGCTCCGAATATTGCGAGTCCTAGTATGATGTAGTAGACGATCCAGGGCTTTCTTGTCCCGCTTGACCGGTGAACGGTCATGCAGGCGAAGGATCCGACGACTACGAGGATCAGTAGGAGGGCAGCGGCGACCAGGAATTGTGATGCGAAGACCCAGAGTCCGAGTCCAGTGTTAAAGACCGACAGCTGCCGTAACAGCGCAAGCTCTAGGAGGAAGTCGGCGAGTATTGCGAGAATGCCTGCGACGAGACCGATTCTGAAGTATCGGTTAGCTCCGCCTACAACAACGGTCAAACAGTCGTCAGCGTTCGAAACCGGACAATGATTGGAAGATAAAGCTAGAGCGGAGAAAGAGCATCAAAGCGGCGGGACCCAGCGCGAAGGATTGCCCTGCGTGTCCTGTTAAATTTCGACCCAGCATCCACAGGGGCCTCCGGGTGGAAACGTCTTATCCGCGTCGCGGACCCCTAATAGCCCCCCGGGTGTTTTTGAGGAGGCGTCTTGCTAGTTGGAACCGTTCTAGGCGAGGACTCCTGTTTAGAACCCGAAACGGGTTCTCTTGACGATCTTCGAAGTTGGACTGCTCCCCTGTAGATACGCATGGAAACCTGTGGAGTCAGAAAACCGGGCTAGAATTCGAGATTTGGGCATGTTCTTGACGATTTCCGGACGTGTGTTATGCCTCCTGGACCTTCTTGTCGCGAGACTCGAGCAGCCCCCCGGGCTAGAAAAGATTGTGCTCCAGAGTCGAGAATTTTTCCCTGAAGAAAAAGGATTCTGCACCTGCCTCGGTTTCAGAAGCCGGTTTTGGAGACCGATCTCATGAAGCGTTCAGAAGCGGTTTCCGAAGACTCGCTCATTACTCTCGCTTGAACAACTGCAGCCGACCTCGTCCTGAGTCTGTCCTGTCAGGTCCAAGTCCTGCGCTGAACGATGGGTTGGCTCTGGTGTGAGTCATTGCAGGAAATGGTGTTGACATCCATCACAGCTGTCTATATTTGTGTAGAAACGTCATGCTAGGCTTCATTTTGCACACTATTGCTATGAAAGGCGTGCTCCTCAAACACTTGTACTCGTCTCGCTCAAATATCGGCTGAAGCCTCTGAAGCAGGAGGAGCGGGGCCACGATAATTCCGAGCAAGAAAGCCGTAGTGACGGTTCTTGCCTGCGGCCTTCTGGCGAGTGTCTTGATGTATGGTCACCTTGGGCTCCCCCGGCCGGTTGGAGCGATCAGCAGCTCACCAACGAGCGGTCTGTTTTCTTGGAACCCGAAAGTCAACTGCACAGCGGTGCTAGTAAGCGTGGAACAGATTGTTGGGAATCAGACTGGGCCTCAAGGCGGAGCCACCGAGCAAGGCAGCGTCT
>VBBB01000071.1:19806-20359 GCA_005882955.1 Candidatus Bathyarchaeota archaeon
GAACGCGAACGGACAGCTAGTTTCCGCGTTCGTCCAGATCAACGGTGTGCAGAGAGGCTTTCGAGCTGAGGAGGATTGGAACAGTACTTTCCAGCGGATAAATGGTGGTTCACCATACCCCAACGGTCCTCAGTCGGATACGACATTTAACGTTCTCACGCCGGGCTATTGGCCATGCACCTCCACCAACACTACAGGTTGCATGCACGCACTTCACGCGGAGATTGATCACGACTGGAAGGGCGCTAGCTACTGCGGACCAAACACTGCCTGTGACAACAACACTCTTGTGGCGGAGACTGCAGCTTACAAATCACTAATTGACGTTCAAGGTTTCGTCTTCTGGGACCCGGATCATCTTAACGAGTCCGCTCACAACTTCTCCGGATGGGAGCTACATGCTCTTACCGCCTGGAGGCTTTCGAACACCTCGGCAGATTTCGGCCTGAGCGCTAATCCGAATAGCTTGGGCATCTTAGCCAGCCTGTCCGCAAGTTCTACCATTACCGTCAACACATTCAACCTCTTCTCGGTCAACATCACATTCTCGACT
>VBBB01000071.1:20429-21935 GCA_005882955.1 Candidatus Bathyarchaeota archaeon
TGGAATAGCGAATTCGAATCTTACAGTTGCAACCGCGGCATCGTCTCTGGGCAACTATACCGTCTTGGTGAGTGGGACAAACGGGACAATCACACGCACAGTAAGTGTCTCTGTAAACATTGGAGACTTTGGCATCGCAGCGAGCCCAACATCGCTCTCCATCTCCATCGGAGCCTCCGGCACGTCCACGTTGACACTAGCAAGCATCAACGGATTCTCCGGAGCGGTAAACATCTCCGCCCAAGTGACTCCCGCCAGTCTGACCGCCGGCCTCTCACCCTCGAATCCGTCCACATCTCTCGCGCCATCCACGGTGAATCTACAACCCCAAAGCACAGGCTCATCAACATTGACAGTGTCAGCATCGCTCCTCACCACGCCAGGAACCTACACTGTCACGATCACCGCTACAAGTGGCACTGTATCCCATACGACGCAAGTGCCAGTCACGGTCACGGTCGCGGGACTAATATAGCAACCTCCCAAACGTCCCTCAAACCTTTCTAAGCATTTAAGTCGTCGAATCCTGCGAGTCATGAGTCAGCTTCTCTGAAGATACTTCTCTAACGTCTTCCGCGTAAATGAGTCGAGCTCCAGCCTAAGCGCCGCGCCGGGATATTCCCAAACGTACTCCTGTAGTTCGCGCCCATCAAGCTTGACTTGCTGGTCTCCGCTCTTGCAGAGGAAGTCGAAGAAGATGAAATGCTTCTTCTTCCAGAATTCCCCCGCGAATATAGCCTCCTGTATGAGCAGCATCTCCGCAGCTTCCACATCCAATCCAACCTCCTCCTTGACTTCTCGGATCACCGCATCCTTCATCGTCTCGCCAACTTCGATGTGTCCGCCTGGGAGGGTGTACTTGTCAAACCATTTGTGAGACTTCGTCAGCAGTATCCTTCCTTCCTTGTTGACTATCAACGCGCCCACGGTGGGTTCAGGATACACCTGGCTGTGAGCAGCCTTGTGATCAGTCAATGTCGACATAGCTCCTATCTCATCTGTGTCTACGGTTAGAACTTTCTAGGAATAGCTGTCAAAGGTTGAGACTGATTGTTCGCTATGGAGACTGGCGAAAGGGAGACCTCTCGCGCCCTCTTCACGAAGCGGGGTTCGCATCCCGCTACCCTAGAGCTGGGCGATGAGGAACACCACAATTTAGATTGCCCTTAGCGCAACTGGCATAGAATACTCATGTCAAGAGTCCAAGGAAAGGATTCGGATCTCTCAAGCGAGCTCCCATTCAGTAACTTGAAAGATAGGTGTGAAGCGTGCAGGAATATTTCCACCTGCAATGTGTGTGGCATTTCAATATCAGGGTTCGAACACATCGGCGTGAGGGCTACGTCAGGTCAAGAATCGGGAACCTGGCACTATGCAAGCCCGTGCCGTCATCGAAACCAGCTCCGCGCAACATCAGCCAATGTGAAATACGGCGGCGGCCCACTCTGGAAGAGCGGCTACACCTGGCAGAGCATCTACTGGGGTCCATACTTCGCAAGCTCTTCC
>VBBB01000024.1 GCA_005882955.1 Candidatus Bathyarchaeota archaeon
CACACGCACTCTACGAAGAGGCGAAGAAACACCTCCCGTCAGGAGCCTCCTCCAACGTCAGGGTCTACTCCCACGAACCCTTCCCGATCAGCTTCCAGAAAGGCCAAGGGTCACGCGTCTGGGACGTCGACAACAACCAGTACGTCGACCTACTGTCAAGCTATGGAGCAGTCGTTCTCGGACATGCTCATCCTGCAATCGTCAGCGCAATTAACGCCCAGATA
>VBBB01000025.1 GCA_005882955.1 Candidatus Bathyarchaeota archaeon
ATAATCACCGAGCCGGTAATGGGCAGCGCAGGAGTCATACCACCCAAAGATGAGTACCTCAAATCTGTGCGAGAACTCGCAGACAAGTACGATGCTCTACTAATCTTCGACGAGGTCCTGACCGGTTTCCGAATCGCCCCAGGCGGCGCCCAAGAATTCTATGGAGTCAAACCTGACCTCGCATGCTACGCCAAAGCTCTCGGCGGAGGCACGCCGATCGCCGCAGTCGGAGGCCGACGCGACGTGATGGGAATGATCGGACCCGGCAAGATTGGCTACGGTGGCACTTACAATGGAAACTCGATGTGTCTCGCGGCCGCCAATGCTACACTGGACGAACTTTTGAAAGATGATGCAGCAGCCATCCGGCACATGCACCTGACAGGCGCAGAAATCATGGAGGGTCTGCGAGAACTCATGTCGCGTTACGATCACGACGGTATAGTCCAAGGTATGGGTCCAATGTTCCAACTCTACTTCACCGCCGCGCGAAAAATTCAGAACTACCGCCACACATTGCAGAGTGATTTTGAAAAGTTCCGCAGATTCAGGAATCTAATGCTGCGCCGAGGAGTGTACTTCCACCCTGACGGGACAGAGAGAATGATGATCACTGCTGCCCACGAGAACGGGGATGTTGAATCGATCTTGAGCGCGGCTGAGGACAGCCTAAGAGAGCTCAAGAAACCAAACTAGACGTTCTATCTCTTACCTGATTTTTCGACATTCAGATAGAACCGCAACCGGACACTGTTTACCCAGTTTTCGAGAAATGATAGAACAACCGATAAGAACTCACGGAGTCAAAGGAACCCATCTGGAAAACTGGCCGGAATGGCATACACTAGGCTTCAACACCGCGAGCTATCCATACTAGTAGGAGTCTTAGTCGGAATCCTGCTCGATGTATTAGCAACCACAACCGACAGTGTGACAAGTTTCACTTTGACCAACCTAGTCATCTTCGTTACGATTCCTGCCTTGTCCGGTGCACTTGCGGGCTTCGCCGATCCTGATCATGCTATCGGAAACGGGATAATGGTGGGAGTCGTCGCTGGTCTGGTCTATGTCGTAATCAGCGCTCTAAAACTGCCCATCAATGTTGGAGGGGATACCGTCCTCTTTCTAGCTCTGGCTGTCCCGGTCTGGGGATTCCTGGGAGGAACTGGTTCGAGGTTTGCGCACAGAACTCTGACGACGACTCAGGAGGAGACTCTGCAAGTAGCTATGAGGACTTGCGCGAACTGTAAGACTGTAAATCCGCCGGATGCGCTGTTCTGCAAGAACTGCGGGACGAAGTTGCCTCGGAATTCCAAGTCCCAAGGATAAATC
>VBBB01000026.1:0-1398 GCA_005882955.1 Candidatus Bathyarchaeota archaeon
TTCTCGATCTTCAACACCTTCGCCTTCTCATCCACCTTGACCGTGACTGGAAAGTGGGCGTAGACGGTTCGCAGCTCGTACCTGTAGCCCTGCGTGACTCCTTTGAGCATGTTTCGCACATGAGCCGCCGCAGTCCCCAACATTCCGATCTCTCTTTTCCGCGGCCAAGTCGTTTCGAATCGCACCTTGTTCTCGTTCACTTTAATCGAAACTGGCAAGTGGGACAGATCTTCCTGCAATGATCCCAATGGCCCCTTGACCTTCACTGTCCGTCCCTCGACCTGCACAGACACCTGGTCGGGGATAGAGACAGTTCTCTCAAGAGTCTCGAACCTTGTCGTCATGATTCACCTTTCAGAATACGTACCCTAGGAGCTGGCCTCCTGCGCCAGCCTCGCGGGCCTCCTTGTGCGCTATGACTCCCTTCGGTGTTGTGAGTATGAGTATTCCGACGTCTCGAGAGGGCAGAAAGCGTTTTCCCCATTTTTCGAACTCACCGATTGTTGATGAGAATCTGGGTCTCACGCTTCCGCAGTCGTTGACTCGCCCCAGGAGTTGTATCTTGAATTTTCCGCCTCTGCCGTCGTCGACGAACTCGAACTCACCCACATAGCCGTACTTCTGCATAACGCGAAGCACTTGGCCCATCAGTTTGGATGCAGGGTAGACTATGCATTCGTGTTTGTGTCTACGTTCATTGTTGAGGATGGATGAGAACATGTTGGAGATGGGTTCCATTCTTGGTCACATGTACTTCTTGAAACCGAGTCCCACTGCGACTTCTCTAAAGCATTGTCTGCAGAAGTTGAGTCCGTACTTTCTCACTATGGGTCCATACTGGCCGCAGCGTTTGCATGGACGAGCACCTTTTCCATACTTCCGCTGCTTCTTCGCTTTAAACTTGGCCATGACAATACTCAGTTTCCTATGCTTGTTCCGAAGTTGTTCTGCATGAACTTGACGGCGTCGTTCCTTGACACGTAGTGGTTGCGTCCCATCCTTGCAGGACGGATGGCTCGCGATCGAATCCTGTATCCAGGGCGTCCCAGCGTGACGTGGATGGTTGCACCGAATATTCCCAGTTCGGGAACGTATCTTGTTCCCGGAATTTCTATGTGCTCTTTGATTCCAAAGGAGAGGTTGCCATACTCATCGAAGCTACTCTCGTTAACTTTGTTGCTCACTGCTTCCAGCGCTCGCTTAAGGAATTCACCCGCGTCCTTTCCCCGCAATGTCACGACTGCTGCTATTGGCTCTCCCTTTCTGACGCCAAAATCTTTGATCGCCTTCTTCGCCTGTTTCGTTGTCGGGGTCCTGTTGGTTAGCTGATTGAGAACCTTCTTCGCTTTTTCAAGTGGCTCGCCTGATTTGCCGGTGGCAATGTTTAGAGTCACTTTT
>VBBB01000026.1:1657-4681 GCA_005882955.1 Candidatus Bathyarchaeota archaeon
TGGTTTCTACCGTCGATTACCAACCCGAGCGCACCTGTCTGAAATGGCCCCACTCCCATCATGTTCTGTTTGGGTAGGCCGAGCTGCATTGCTCCTCCGGGAGCGAATTCTCCTTCTGCCTTTTGTCTAGGACTCTGGCTTGGAAGGATGAGGCTTCGGCCGTCGTGAAGGTTTATCTGGATTTTTCCCCCTTCAATATTTCGCTTGCCGACTATCTTACAGAGTTTGAATCCGGCCTCTTTTTCAGAGATGGGCGTCGGTGTTAGTCCCCGGTTGGGTTTGGGTAGGATGCGGAAGATCTGGCCGGCTCCTTCGATCTGCAGAACATCCATGAGCCCTACTGGGAACCGGTGATCCTTTCTGACGACTCCGTCTATCTTGACTTTTCCGGTGCTGATAATTCTGATCGCCTCTTTCGCTGTTCTGGCATATCCTAGGACCTCGCGGATGATAATTACGAGCGGGAGGCTCTTTTCTCTAGAATGCGGACCTGGTCTCGTACTGGGGGTCCATGTCCGTTCCTTGCGCTTGATTGGCCAGAATCCTGGCGCTGGTTCGCGTTTCAGCTGCCGGGGTCCCGACTTGCGTGCCACTGTCTATGCCTCCGACGTCTTTGATTTCTCTGACAAGAGCCCGCTTCGCCACTTGTCGGAGAGGTTAAGGTTAGTGATTAGGACCTTGCTTGAGTGAACGGGAAGTTTTGACGAGATGCCGGCCGCCTTCTCGCGAGTCATGCCTTCCACGAAGATTCTTCCTGTGGAATATTCCACCTTCTCGACCTTCCCGACTAAATCCGCGAATTCGCCCCTCATTATTCGAACCGTGTCTCCCGTTCTGAGTGGTACGCGTCTGACCTTGTGTCTCGCCGTCAAGTCGTCAGATAATCGAGCCGACAACATCCTTCGCTGTCGATGCTTGGGTGCTTGGAAGAATCGTTTCCGCTGCTTCGAGGGCTTTGCGCTAGCCATAGTCTAAATCACCGTTGAAGCTAGGTTAGCCACCCTAGGCCATCTTTCAGCCGCCTCCCGAGCGACAGGTCCCCTGATCTCTGTTCCTTTCAATTCCCCCTCCGGGGTCATAATGACCGCGGCATTGTCTTCGAAGGAGAGTCGTGTTCCATCAGGTCTACGCAGCGCTCGTGCCTGCCTCACAACGACCGCTGGAAAGACCTGCTTCCTCAGATCGGGTTTGCCCTTGGACACAGAGACCATAATCATATCTCCGACACAGGCCGCCGGAACCCTTCGCAGACGTCCGTGGTATCCTCGGACGTTAATCAGTTTCAACTCTTTCGCCCCAGTGTTGTCAGCACACGTCAAACGAGAGCCGACAGGAAGGCCCCGAGCTATTCTGGGCCTGTACTCTACCATTCCGCGGGCGCTTACCGCTCTCGTCTTCGGTGCTGGCATGTCTATTCTGCCACCGCTTTCCTGTCTATCACGACAAACGAGACTTCCTTGCTGAGCGGTCGACACTCTGCAATGGTCACTCTATCCCCGGTTGCCGCGGCGATACAGGGTGGATTGTGGGCGAGGGTCTTGCTTCTTCGCCTCTCGTATCGGCTGTATTTCGGATAATAGTGCAAATAGGCTCGTTCAACTGAAACAGTCTTTGGAGATTTTGATGTGGAGACTGTTCCTTCAAAGACTCTTCCTCTGACTGATAGGCTTCCGTGGAATGGGCAGATTGGATCGTTGCACCCGGCTTTTGGTTGTTTTACGTCGAGTCCGATGTTTCGTACTACCATTTTGCGAGCCCTTTCTTTACCCTGTCTTCAGGTCGATGCCTCAGGAGCGGTCCTTCAACAGGAACTATTTCTCCTGTCGGCAAGGTTGCAGTGAATTGAGCGTTAACTTTCGGCACTCTGACCAGTCGACTCCGAGCTTCGATTAACAGAGTGTTTCTTGTTTCGTCTCTAACAATCCCAAGGAGGCCCGTGAGTCCCGGGTCCGGAGAAGCGTTGACGGTGACTTGGAGGCCAATCCATTCATGAGCCAAGATGTTTTGCGGGGTTATCGGCATCTATTCTGCCTCTTCTGTGATTACTGCACTGTTCTCGGCCGTTAAGAGTCTCGCGACGGTTCGGCGGAGCTCCCTCACTCTTGAAGGGTTTTCCACCGTTCCTCCTGACTTTACGGAGGTTCTTATCGTCGTAAGTTCGGCTCTGAGCTCTGAGATCTTTTTCTTCCGCTCTTCGGGAAGCATCTGTTTCATCTCACGCTTGCGCAGTATTGCCAATGGGCTCCTCCTTCTCGGTTTCTACGTCCGGGGTTTCTACGATAGGCGCTTGGACCGTAGTGGGCGCCGCGACACTGGGCGGTGGAGTCTTCATTGTGGGCTTGTCTATGAAATCCACGGTGGGAGGCAGGATTCTGACCTTGATGCCGAAAAGTCCTTGTTTTAGTTGAACATCTGCTACTGCGACTTTCACACTTTTCAGAACCGGGTCTCCGACTCTCGGCAGATAGCCGGCCCGGAATTTTTCGAATCTCGATCTCTCGGTTGTAAGTTTTCCACGAATTATGATCTCGACGCCCAGAGCTTGCGATTCCATGACTCTCTGGATAGCCCAGTAGGCTGCTCTTCGGAAATGTACTCCTCTCTGCAATGCTTGTGCGACTTGGGACGCGACGACTTTCGGGTCTTGTTCGGGGATCTCTATGGTTGCCACGGATAACTGAGGATTTTCTATCCCGAATTTTGTTTCGAGAAGTTTTGTAAGGTCTTTGATGCTCTGGCCTCTTCGACCTATGACCATTCCAGGCTTTGCTGCATAGATTACGACTCTAGTTCCGACCGGGCTCTTTGTGAGTTCGACTCGGCTGTATCCGGCTCGTTTCAAATCTCTCTGGAGTAACTCGTCGATCTCAAGACGTCGAGAGACGTCTTTGATGAAATATTTGGTAACTGACATTTATTCGGCCTCGAACCCAACGAGTTCTATATGGGTGGTTGTTCCTTGGAGGAGGTCCGAGCGTCCGAACGCTCGGGGGTTACGTTTCGGGATCTTGTTGGCCCTCTGGG
>VBBB01000027.1 GCA_005882955.1 Candidatus Bathyarchaeota archaeon
TTTCGTGGCGGGTGTAGAAATCAATCGGACCACTATGATCTGGGGTTTAGAAGCCGGATAAGGTGAAGTTACTATGTAACGTTGTCGAGAAGGTCGCCTCAACCACTCCGCCCAGCAAGACAACGTTGGCCGTAAACGCGAGGTCGAGCCTGTACGAGCCGTTGGCACGGACTCCTTGATCGACTGAGAGGTAGATAGTATGGGTCCTGGATCCGATTCCTCCGCTGATGTTCGTATGTCCAAGATCTATTGTCTGATTCGATGGATTTGTCAATGTCATTGTCAGGGTGATGTTTGTAGTGCCCCCATTACTCGAGACGCTAGAGTCCGAAGTTCTGACCATTCCCTGGGTCCGGATACTGAAATAATATTCCCATGCGGTAACTACTTGGCTTGTTAATGTGATATTACTCGTCCTCGTTGTCCCGGTAGTATCGTTGAAGCTCATGATTTCTAGGGGAACCCTGTAGCTTCCGGCTAATGCGGCAGGTGTGGCCACAATCGCTATTACAGCTATTGCGATTATGGCGAGTATGAGCTTCTTCCTAGACTTCGCTTTGGGTGCGGGAGCTGCCATGTCTTCTTCAAACCGCACGCCCGAGAAGCATTGAGTATTAGATTTTGTTACTATTCCCAAACTCCTTGAGTAGATGAGGCCGTTTAGAAGAGCCGATAAGCATGAACAGTCTATCTTTTATCGGCGGCTTGCAACTTCCCTACTGAGGCTTCTTGGGAATCCCGGTTTTAGTCTCTAGATTAGACAAGCTAGAAGAGCAAGTCTTTCACCACGTCTTCGAGCTGAATCCTAGACAAGCGGTAATGCTGGGCTTACATGATTATGATGGATTGTTGCCTGATGTTTCAGCTGATCGGCTCAAGCGATGGGCTGACAAGGCTGTCGGACTGCTCCAGCGGATCAAAGACGAATTTCATGAACTCGACAAGGAAGGACGGCAAGACGCGCAATCTATGGAAACTATGCTCGAGAGAATCCTTTTCGAGATACAAGATCTCCGTGCGTATTCTACTCGGCCGACCATCTATGCGCTGCAGCTGAGTGCTACTCCTTACGTCTCCCGTGAGTATGCTCCTGTCGATGCTAGGATAAGCGCGGTGAACAAGCATCTCCGCACCATCCCCGGGTTTCTAGATCAAGCGTCGAGAGATCTTGACGGAACCTTAGCAGACCCGATTGTCGAGGTCGCGATAAAGCAGACTCAAGGCGTCATACGGGACCTCGACGGAGACGCGGCCCGAGAAGCTGCAAAAGCGAACGTGGCAATCCGAGAAGAGTTCGAAAGGTCGAAGGCTGAGGCTGTAATCTCGATGGTTGAGTTCATTGAGGCACTCCATGAGGAACATAAGACCTCGATGGATTTTGCGCTCGGAAGAGAACGTTTCCAGAAACTACTCTGGGTCAACGATAGGATCAGCCAACCAGTCGAAGAAGTGTTAGAGTTGGCCATTCGCGACCTAGAAGCAAACACGAAAGCTTTGAGTGAGGTTACTGAGAGAATTAGGCCTGGCGCGAAGGTGTCGACGATTCTTGAGGAGATTCAGGAAGACCATCCGACAGCCAAGCTATTGATTGATGATGCGGCTGAGGGATTGCACGATCTAGAAGGTTGGCTGAGGGAGAGAGAGCTTGTTCGTATTCCCCCTGGGACCCGGGTCAGAGTGGTTCCCACTCCGTCCCACATGCGAGCCACGACCACCGCGGCGATGTCGTCGCCAGGGCCGTTCGAGAAGGAGGGCGTAGAAGGACTGTACTACGTGACTCCTCCAGAGGATGGATGGGACGCAAAGAGAACAGAGGAATGGCTCCGTCATCTGAACCGTGTGACATTGAAGGAGATTGCGATTCACGAAGTCTGGCCGGGACACTACACCCACCGCGTCTTCCAGAAAGAGTATGGAACCTCGATGACGCGCAAGGCCTACTGGAACTATGCGTTCGGCGAGGGCTGGGCGCACTACTGCGAGGAGATGATGCTGGACGAAGGGTACGGGGTCGAGCGGTTACGATTTATCCAGTTGAAGGAGGCTTTGTTGAGGGACTGCCGTTTCATCGTCTCCTTCAAGATGCACACTCAAGGAATGACACTTGATGAAGCGCGACAGTTCATCATGAAGAATGCGTGGATGGAAGCAGGGCCTGCTGAGCGGGAAGCGTTGCGAGGAACCTTCGACCACTCCTACTACGGCTACACTCTAGGAAAACTGTTCATCAAGAAAGCCCGAGAGCGGTTTTTCCACGCCCATCCAGACGAACCGATCAGAGCGTTCCACGACAAGTTGCTAAGTCTAGGAGGCGCACCTGTGGGCCACCTGGAATCGCTCATCACCTAGGCGTTTCTGTACTGGCTTGTTGAAGAGTCTGTAAGCGTCTGCGCCGATAATGTAGCGTAGTGTAAACCACGAGTAGCGCTGCAGCAATTAGGACAATGATTGCCAGTATGACCAGAGAGGGGTCCGCAGCATTTGCAGTAGGCTTGGGAGGAAGGTCGTAAGTGTAGATCCCGTCGGGCGTGGTGAAGTAGAGTTTGTTGTTGGGGCCCAGTTCGACGGCGATTATTCCGCTTGGTGCATTGTAGAGCTGGGTCATAGAGAGGACGGACCC
>VBBB01000028.1 GCA_005882955.1 Candidatus Bathyarchaeota archaeon
AAGGTAATCGTTGAAGCTAGGCATTATGATACATTCAGCGTCAACAACCGATATCCCGAATTTTTTCTTGTACTCGTCGACCGAATCACCTTCCCATTTGACGGACTCATGTTTCAGGACTCCTTCCGCAAGTTTCTGACCGTTGCTTTTGGCTCGGACCCATGCCTGGCGAGTTATGCGGAATCCCAATGGATCTTTGAAGACAACTACGGGATGTAGATGTCCCATAACCAAGAATTCGCATCCGAGCAGTGGTGGTGAGGGCCAGGCGTGGCCGTGAAAGAGACCTACCTTGTTCCAGACGGATATTCCTTCAGAGGTGCTGATCTTAACACTCTGAGGAGTAAGCGGTTCCAGGTTTCCATCGTGGTTTCCAGGGACAACCTGTACGTCAGGAATAATCTCGACGAGACCCTCAAAGAATTCCGGGACGTACTTCCACTCTTCCAGCTCAACTTTCGCGACGGCGTGTTTCACGTCGCCGAGCAGGATGAGTTGTTGGGGATGGGTGTCGTTGACGATCTTTCGAAGCTTCTCAAGCAGGCGCGGGACCTGTGAAGGGACGTGTATTCCTTGATGGGACAGTGATACTTCCCAGCCGAGATGCAGGTCTGCTACAACTAGGACCCTTTCACCCTCTTTCTCCATCAGCAGAGCAGGCTGGTCCGCTACCGGCTTCACTAGTACCGTCTCAGGCACGGCGCAGCCATCCCCGGCTGTACGGAGTGGGATCTTGTGTTTAAGTTCAGACTTCTCAACTGGTTGAGATGGGTCCTGAGAGGCCGATCAAAAAGACTCTTTAGAAACAGACGCCGCCAGGTTCGGTGAAGAAGCGAGTGATCCCTTGGACTCGTTCGATTCTTCCTCAGCAATTTCCCCTTTCGACAGAGCTGAGACTTACCGGCCTGAAGAGACGATAGTTGGCTTCAGAAGCGCCTCTCTGTCGCGAGGGCGTTATCCTGGGTACGGTCTCTACTTCAGCAAGACCAGAATCATCGGGGTGAGAAAACGGAGATCCTCTCTTGTCTTCGTTCTCGAGTTGACGGTCCCCCTATTCGCTGGGCTCTTGTACCTGAATTCTGAGCTCTTAATGAAGCATGTTATCTGGGGAAGGCTGTCTTCTCAGCCTGAGTATCTCGGGATTACGCCGAGGAGTCATCTTGAGAAGCCGATTGAAATCAAGATTCATGGAATCAAACAGTTTCAGACTCTGAGAGAGATTGTGATCGAGTTCGCGACGAGACAGCCTCAAGTGAGAGCGCCGGCGCGACAGCCGCAGGTGCGAGCGCTAGAGTACTAGAGTACTAGAGTACTAGCAACAACTGTTTCGATAATTTTTCGGACAAGACCTATTTTGATCTCGGCTGTTTGACTGTGACTTGAATAGGCTGGGCTACCGCAGATTTTAGCAAGTTGCGTCGACTCCTCTCGAAGTTTAGCCATTCTTCAAATTGTTTGTCGCTCATTGTGAGCAGGTTGACGTAGTCTGCGATCTGTTGTTTTCCGATAAAGTCAAGTCCTTCAAGCGCCTGTATCCTTTCCTCCATTTCAGGAGTCAGCGCAAGTTTGTCCTTCTGCTTCGCAATCTTCATCATCTTGGCGATGATCTCATCATCAACGTGTGCGTTGATGCCGAGCTGGTTCATGGCCTGGAGAGCGTCCCGGGTTCGTTGTTCACCGTACTTTTCGCTTCCTCCTTCGCCGTGGATGAATTCGAAGACTTCTGCTGTTGCCCTGTAGTATGTTTCGATGAAGTGGCCGACTCGTTCCTCCTTCGCTACTTCTACCAGTCCTGCGTCTAGGAGTTTGCGGATATGGTGGTAGATTGCTTGGGGTGTTAGTTGAAGTTCGTGGTGTATCTGCCCCACGGTCATTTCTTTTGCTCTTAGGAGGTAGACTACGCGTCTGCGTGTGTCGTCAGCCATCAGTTCGAAAGCGTTGGGGTCTCGGATGAACTTGAATGTCCTCAAGTTCTCATATTCTACTTACCAAGTAAGGAGTTTACTTACTATTAGCGCTTTCTGAATCAGTCATACGTCTATTTTAGTCAGTAAAACCAAGAGTTTAATAGCTCCTGTGAAAGGCTGGTTTGTGTGAATGAAACATGAGTTTGAATGAAGGAAGTCTAGATTTGGGAACTAGAAAAGGCTCCCACAATAACCAAGGTCCTCTATCGTCACTGGTTCCAACGATCCACAGAACAGGGCAAGGCCCGACCTGCGTGCAATGTATGACCGCCCCGGCATTCGAGATGCGTCGAAGAGCGGTCAAAAGGGCGAACCTCTCAATCGAGGCAACAAAGGGCAAAGCTCAAGCACGGAACCTCTACTCGCAGCTAAGGTAAGTGCTCCGATAGAAGGGAACGAAGCATGCAATATGTCGTCACTGCTCGGCCGATAGCTGCAGAAATGGCGAGCTTTTGGAGCCTCCTTAAAGACGGGACTATTAACGCCCAGAAACCCGACGGTGCCGAGATCGTGGCATCAATGAAGAGGGCGGTGATAGGAGGAAGCAAGGTCTCATGGTATGAGACATGCTACTGCAACCCGCCTCTTCTGCACGAAAGGTCTACCGTTTACGATCGCTTCTTCAATGACGTGGAGATAGAACCCCATGTTGGACCAGTGCATCTTGAAGGTGAACGCTTCTGGGACCAACTTCGGGCCTGGAACACTGGAAAGAACGGTGGCAGTCGGCACGTAGATGGTATCGCAAACGTCGCGAAGTATGTTCCAGTCCGTATTCTTTGACACCGACCCCCTCCACCGCAATCCCCAGATTTGAGTTAGAAACCCTATCATATGGCGGCGCGTTGGGTTACTAGAGAAGAGCAACGACCGGCAAGCCAACCGAAGACATTGTTCTGCGGCAGGTCTCTGAGGAGCTCCGCCGGACTCATCTTCTGACGGATGAGCAGAAGCAGGCTTTGTCGAAGGTTTTCGAGAAACGCTTTCCGCAGGCGCTTGCTATAGTTGAGGCTAGGAAGGTCACGAATTATCGGTTCAAGCCGAGCGGAAGGACCCTCTGGGTGGTAAAGGGTCGAAAGGGCGAGTATCAGGTGATGCCTGATAGTATGTTCTGCACTTGCGACGACTACTACTTCCGAGTGATGGACAACAAGAAACAGTTATGCTATCACCTAGTCGCGCAGCAGATTGCCGAGGCACTCGGCCAGTATGGCGTGTTAGACTTTGCTGATTCGCAGTACGCCGAGGTTACTTCGAAGTGGAGTGATCCCGGCTATCAAATGGGCGAGACTGGACTAACTAGCTAGGCACTCAAAGATCAGTACATCTCCTAGAGGAATCGAGTATTGGTAGCGGTCAGAGTTATTTAGATCTCTGGAAAGAGGCGGCGCACTTTGGTCGATGTTTCGGAGCTTATAGTCTGGAGTACGATTGTACAGACGATCGTTCTATCTCTGACGCTTGTCATATTCGCTCTCTCCTTCCGCAGCCAGAACAAGGCAATCCAAGAACAGGCCTACCAGAAGGTAATGGACGATTATGGTGATGCTATGAGGATGCTATCGGAGAGGCCAGAACTCTATGCATTCCAGCTCGAACTCTTCAACAGGAGTCGACTACCACTTGGACGAGAACAAAAGTCA
>VBBB01000168.1:0-190 GCA_005882955.1 Candidatus Bathyarchaeota archaeon
CACGTAAGGAACTTGGCCCATTCGCGCGACTTCATACGTTGGAGACTCCACGAGAAGATTGAGCACGGAACCGCGAGCATACTGAAGCGCCCAATCATAGGGATAGTAGATGGTGTGGCGGAGCAAGCCGTTTGCATTGGTCGATATTGGCGCAATGACGTTGATTAATTGAGCTAGGCACGCTACCTTC
>VBBB01000168.1:274-863 GCA_005882955.1 Candidatus Bathyarchaeota archaeon
TCTTCGAGCAAATGAGGCGCTTCCTGGTGATGTCCGTTCACGGCATCCCCACTGCGGGTCCTGTACCACACGTTCCATTCGTCAAATGACAACCACAATTGCTTCGGCGAGCGCTTGTGCCCACGAACGAGGTCGCAAACCGCTACGGTCTCCGCGATTTGCTGTTCCATGCTGAGGTTCATCGCCAGGAACTTTGAACTGTCTCCGCCCGTGTCCGCCGGGGCATTGGTGAAGTAGCGGTGTAGTGAAAGACCGTCGACGTAGTCGTAGCATTGCTCCAAAACTTCGCGGTCCCACTCAAGATAGGTGGGCATGAAAGGGCCGCTTGACCCGCAAGCAATCAACTGCAGCGAAGGATCCACGTAGCGCATCTGCCGGGCGGCATCCTGAGCCTTCATGCCATACTCGTTGGCACTCATGTGACCTATCTGCCAGGGGCCATCCATTTCATTGCCGAGGCACCAGCGCTTCACTCGGTAAGGCTCGGCAATGCCGTGCTTGCGGCGGAGATCGCTCCATTTTGTTCCCTGATCGAGGTTGCAGTACTCAACCAGAGCAGCAGCTTGTTCAGGAGTTCCCGTTCCAAGAT
>VBBB01000168.1:913-1745 GCA_005882955.1 Candidatus Bathyarchaeota archaeon
TGTTAGTTGCATTCCAGGCTTTATCCAGCACGCGCGGACGGCTTTCCTTGGGGCCGACGCCGTCGAGCCAGTTGTAGCCCGAAACGAAATTGCCGCCGGGATATCGAATGATGGGAACCCCCATCTGGCGTATCTCACTGACGACATCTTTGCGGAATCCGTTGGCGTCCGAGAGCTTCGAGCCTGGATCGTAAATACCCTCATAGATCGCACGCCCCAGGTGCTCGAGGAAGGAGCCAAAAAGATTGCGGTCGAGCGGCGCTATGACGCGACGGGTGTCCACATGAACACGGACTGGATCGGCGGTGTTTGGCGACGAGGTTTGAGCGCGCAGGAAAGCGCCGCCCCATAAGGAACTGACGCCCCACGCCATTCCTGCATTCGCAGCTTGATGCAAAAACCGTCGTCTATCGGGGGAAAACATAGAAGTATTCTCCTCGTAGTGAGAAAAGCTGACCGAGATAGAATTCTGGGTAAACGTTTACCACATGACGGCCAGCGCGGCAAGCCAGCTTGCCTACCATTAAGCACCATGAAACTGTTAACGGAATTTCTGTTTGCCGGTGATTCCCGCGCCCTCACGAATCGTGACCAACTGGTCGGCTGCCACATTTCGAATCGTTTCTATGGCGCCGTTGGTCCAACGGATGGTAAGGTCCGCCGCAGTTTCGGAGCCAAGTCCAAAGTGCAAGCGACGGTCATTAGCGGAGTAAAAGCTCGATTGAGCGGTCAGTTCCTGTGCCTGACGCCGACCTCCATAATGGGCGACCACACGTGAGCCGATGGCGCTGCGATTTGTTTTGACACCGACGAGAAGAACCTTCAGCCAGTG
>VBBB01000168.1:1771-2292 GCA_005882955.1 Candidatus Bathyarchaeota archaeon
CCCCGTCGTTGTCGAAGTCGCCGAAGGCACAGCCGCGGCTTGCGTGCGCCGCAGAGATCGCGCTTCCCGCTTCGTCCATTAATTCCTCGAAGTGCCCGTCACCAAGGTTGCGGAACACCAAGCGGGGAGTTCGGAACGGATAGACCGGTAGGCGCCGCTCCACCTCGGGATAGACGCTTCCAGTCACGACGAAGAGGTCAGGAAAGCCATCGTTGTCCAGGTCGACGATTCCCGTCCCCCAACCCACGTAGCGGGTTTCGACACCCAGGCCCGAGCGGATGGTAACATCATCGAAATTTCCCTTACCATCGTTGCGGTAAAGAACGCTTGTATCGTCGGCGAAATGCGTTTTGAAAATGTCCAGGTTCCCATCGAGATCGTAGTCTCCAAGGCCAATACCCATGCCCGCCTGTTCCAACCCGTCTTCGCTCAGCGCCACGCCGCGCTCCAAGCCTTCCTCCCGAAACGTGCCATCGTGCTGGTTTCGGAACAGCCAGCTTGGGGTTGAGTCGCAGGAAACG
>VBBB01000168.1:2353-3183 GCA_005882955.1 Candidatus Bathyarchaeota archaeon
CGAAGGCCTGCTTACATCCGTGAAGGTTCCATCGCCATTATTGTGGAACAACTGGACGAACCCCGTGGGAAGGCCGCGGGGACCACAATTGACGGGAACGCCCTTCCAGGCGCAGTCGGTGTTCTCGCCAGGCTTGGGCAGGTTTTCCAGGGTGGTATTGAGGTAATTGGCTACGAAGAGGTCCAAACGGCCGTCTCGATCGTAGTCGACCCAGGTGCAACCTGAACCGTAACGAACGTTGGCCTGGCGGAGTCCGGCGTGATCGGTCACGTCCGAAAATGTTCCATCGCCGTTGTTGTGATAAAGCGCGTTGTGACCGTAGTAGGTGATGAACAGGTCGTCGAATCCATCGTTGTCGAAATCACCCACGGTGACGGCGGATGCCCAACCTGTACGGGTGAGGCCCGACTTGGCGGTGACATCGGTAAATGTCCCGTTACGATTGCTTTTGTACAGGCGGTTGGTCGTTCCCGGCGGTGCACCTTCGAGGCGGGTGCCGCTAAGAACGAACAGATCCATCCAGCCATCATTGTCGTAGTCAATGAACGCCACGCCACAGCCGACCACCTCAATGATGTAGCTCTTGCTTTCGGTGCCGCCGTAGATGATCGGTTGGATGATTCCCGCTTGTTTGGCGATATCGGTAAAACGCGCTAGAAACGGACGACCAGAAGGCTTCCCGCGAGGTTGCGGCTTTATCCCTCGTGATGAGATTCCCTGGCCGAACACGGCGCCGAGGGGGCCAATTATCGCCGCCCCAGCCGCGCCCCCGATTGCGGCGATCACTTTGCGCCGGCTGATCACTGGACAGGCTCAATCGCTTTCAACAT
>VBBB01000072.1:0-2746 GCA_005882955.1 Candidatus Bathyarchaeota archaeon
CCTCAGTCTACACCGTGCGAGTGTTCTTGATGAATCTCTCGAATCCACTTTCGCAGTCTCTGATAATGGGTCTTGTCTCGCCAGACGAGAGAGGAATGGCATCCGGGATTAGCGCATCCCTCTGGAGACTCCCGAATGCACTCAGCTCAACAGTCGGTGCGATCTGGATTGGAATGGGTCTGTTGGCCCTTCCGTTCTACGTTGCCACCGTCCTCTACGTTTCTGCGATAATATCGTTCTGGTTTCTATTCAAGGGCACGAGGCTGCCTGAAGAGTCGAGAGAAGTCGGTCAGCCTCTAGCGCCTTCAATACAGGAAGAAACAACAGCTACCCTCTAGTAGCTGTCACTGGGCGTGGTTACAAATCTCAGCTGTGGGGACCGTCGCGCTAGAGTGGGACTTCTTGTCCATTTACAAACAGCTTGTCGGTGACATTCATCGCTTTTGTTATTGTTGCGTGCATGGGACATGTTCTGTGAGTGATTCTCGCCACCTGAACGACCTTCTCGACTGGACCCTTCGTCGTGACCCTCGTCTCCACCGTCATGTCTTTGAATGATGGATTAGTTCCGTCTATTTCGTACTGCCCTCTTCGGTCCCAATGTCCTCGGACGGATGTCTCTAGGGAGTCGAATTCAAGCCCATGAAGTGTTGCGTGCCTGGTGAACATGACGTTCTCGCAGAATCCTACTGAGGCCGCGAAGAAGTCAAGGGGTGTCGGACCCTTGTCCGTTCCTCCACTCAGAATCGGCTCGTCCGCTGCGATTACGAAATCCTTGACATTAACCTCCTGATATTGCTGGCCCAAAAGCTTTGCGTCTGCCCTCACTGTACCTGTAGTCTGATTTGGATCCTTTGCGGCCGCTACCTTGGCCCGCATCTCTTCAACAATGGACTTGAAATTCGGGCTGACCAGTTGCATAATAGACGGAAACATCCTACAAGTAATTAGACCTTAAGGAATCAATTGGACTGGCTGTAGACTCAAGCCTTGAACTATTCCAAATAAGTGCGAGTTTAAAGCGGAACGTTCTGGCCGTTTACGACGAGTTTGAAGATCATCTCTGTGGCCCGTGAAGGGGTCGCATGGACTGGGCATCTCCGATGAGTCTGCCTTGCAACTTCGACGACTCTCTCGATCGCGTCTCTTGTCGAGATTCTCGTTTCGACTGTAATCGATCTGAAATGGGGCGAGGCGCCTTCGATGTCGAATAGGCCGCGTCTGTCCCAAGACCCAGTGACCGTGGTTTCGAGCGAGTCGATGGACAATTTTGCGAGACTGGCGTTCCGGGCGAAGATGACGTTCTCGCAGAATCCGACGCTCGTGATGAAATAGTCGGTGGGCTGCCGCTCCGGTAATTCGTCGACGGGGAAGACCCGGAGTCACCGTTTGATCATTGTTCTCCAGTTAAGACGCATTTCTAGGGTCTGACTCTCCGAAGGTGGAGCCTAGGCAGGGTGGCTGAAACACTGGGGTCGCGGTAAACTCAACCAAGTTGCGGGAAGAAAGAACAGAAGTGCATTCGGCTAGCTCGCTAACGTTTTGGCTTCGATCCTTTCCCAAGGAAAGGTTTTGTGGTGTCTGTAATATTCTACGAGTCCACCTTCTCGCATCAGGCCACGGAGAAACTCTGGGACCTTGAGAGCCTGATGGACGCTACCATCTCGGGTTCTGACAGACCAGTCTTCAAGGTTGACCTCGATCTCGTCAAACTGCTTCACCTGCCTGGAGATTCCTGGCACTTCGAGCGCAGGTAGGCCGATTGCGAAGCAGTTACGGTAGAAAATGCGAGCAAAACTCTCCGCTACCACAGCAACAACATTGGAATATTTGATCGCGACCGGCGCCTGTTCCCGACTTGAACCCCCACCGAAATTCTTGCCAGCCACGAAGAGGTCTCCGGGTTTGACTTTCTTGTAGAATTCTGGGTCGAACCCGTACATGCAATATTTGGCCATCTCTACGGGGTCGTTGGTCCGGGCCTTGAACCGGAAGGGAATGATTATGTCAGTGTTCACATCATCAGGCCAGACCCAGGTCCGCCCTTTCAGAATGGTCGGGGTTGTCATAGGTATCTCCTAGGGTCCGCGATCTTCCCTTCTATGGCCGAGGCTGCAGCTGTTGCAGGAGATGAGAGATAGATCTTGGAAGTAATTGCACCCATCCGGCCTATGTAGTTGCGCGGTGAGGCAGACCTCGTTCTCCCCCAGGACCCCAAGGTGTGTTCCTACGCACGCACCGCAGGTAGCATTTGTAAAGACTGCTCCGGATTGCAGAAATATCTCCGCCAGTCCATTCTTGATGGCTTGCTCGAAAACATCCTTGGACGCTGGGGTGATGACGCATCTAGTACCCGTTTTGACCTTGTGACCCTTCAGTATCTTGGCTGCGACGGCAAGATCTTCATATCGTCCGTTTGTTGAGGATCCGATGAAAGCCTGATCGACCGGTGTGCCTTCGACCTCTCCGACCTCCTTTACCTTATCGACATTTCCAGGCTCTGCAACTTCGGGAACTATCTTTCCAATGTCGATATCGTACTCGTCCTTGTAGCTAGCTTTGGACCCTGCATGAATCTCGTACATTGACTTGCGATTTACTGACCTGAAGTATTCCTGGGTTGATGCGTCTACTTCGAAGATAGAGAGTTTGCATCCGCACTCCATAGAATTGTTACTAATGCAAGCTCGTGAGGCTAAGGAGAGATCTCTGATGGCGGGTCCTTTCCATTCTATGGACCGATAAT
>VBBB01000072.1:2849-5118 GCA_005882955.1 Candidatus Bathyarchaeota archaeon
GCAGCCATCTCCGAGCTACCGATCCCCGTGGCAAAAGCACCGACTGCACCACCCTGACATGTATGAGAGTCAGCGCCGAAAAGGACCATTCCTGGGACGACGTGGTTCTCAAGAAGATGCTGGTGTGAAATGCTCCCTTCTACGAGTCGTACGCCATGCTTCTTGACAAATTCTCTTATCAAATGATGAAGGTTAGCGACTTTCTCATCCGGAGCAGGGAAGGAATGATCAATAACGAGATGGATTTTGGACGGGTCCCAAACCCTCGAGACACCCATCTCACCAAACACTTTAATCGCAAGTGGCCCAGTGCTGTCCTGAGCCATAGCGAGGTCCACAGGCAGTACAGTAATGTCTCCCGAGCGATGAATCTTCTCGACACCATCGGCTCGGACGCTAATGATCTTCTCGCCAAAGGTCAGCGAATCATCGTTCAGGATGTCTTGATGCAACTGCGTTCGGAGGCGGGCGGAAACTGGTCGCTATTAAACGTGAACGTCGAACCGAGACATTAATATCGTCTCAAGAACCGACGATGCTTTGTTCGCCAAATATCTGAAAGTTTTTGAACTTGAACTGACTCATATTGGCCGTCATAAGACCTGTTTTGGTGAGTAGTGAGGTATGGCTGAGAAAAAACGCTTGCCTCCATGGGAGGAAGCTAAGCTTGTCTTCAAGATGCAAGAGGAGACTCGTAAGCGTAAGCTTCTGGAAGAAGACATGCAGCGGCGTCGAGGACGCGCCAAGCGTGTCGGTCCAAATACCTCTGACGAACTCGAAGAAAACAGGAAGCGGCTAAGGGCGTTAGAAAAGCTAATCGAAGAAGAAGATGATCGTTAGCGACGCTCCATTATTTTAGGGATAAAAGTCCGAGCCTCTTTAGCACGAGGAGGGATTGCAGTGTTATCCACTTGCTGGGTTTACCAGCCTCCTCTATTTGTAACGCTCTCTCCGTGCCCCATCCTTGGGTGATGAGCTCTCGCTCTTCGGGTCGCGAAACGGTCTCTTCACCGTGCATCGCATGCGCATGACGCCACCCTCTGTAGACACCGTCCAAGGTCCATTTTCCATCCGGCAATCTCTTCTCCAATAGAAGCGAGACGGCATCGTTCATCCTGGGATCATTCTTGACGCCGAGTTCTGTCAAGACCCGTAACCCGTGCAGAAAATCGTAGCAATAGTGCATGGGGTAATGCAACCTCAGAAAATCAAGCATTACGACCGAATCATCCTTGTCAGACCGGTAGACGCGATGCTTCATTAGAAACTCAGCTCCTCTCTTCGCTGAGACTTCCCAGCCCTTCCTCGCATCGTGCGCCATCATCTCGGACAGAGCCCAGACTGGCTGAATAACCGACATAAAGGATCCATGCTTACCAGAAGGCGAACAGTTCCAACCGCCATCAGCCAGCTGTTTCGACAACAGCCAATCCATCGCGCTCAGGACTCTATCGTCCTCCGCGTATCCCATCTTTGCTAGAGCCCGAACCATGTTTCCGGTTGCACAGATATGAGGCTCAAATTTCTCATGACCCTTTGGTCGAAGCGAGATGCCCCCTGTTTCCACATTGTGATGCTCAAGGAAATGATCAACAGCCTTGTCCACACGCTGGTCATTGGATGAAACGCCCAAGTCCGCCAAGAGGACAAGTTGCTAAGAGCACGCGGAGAATTTTGGAACATAACAAGACTTAGGATTGTCCCAGTAGATACCATCTTTCTGCTTGGCTAGGATCTTTGACGCCCAACCGATTCTTCCGATACGGTTCAGCGTGCTGACGACGCTTTGATCGTTCTCACCTCTCTCCTGGAGATCGACCAGAGTATGATAACGGGCTGACGGCTCATCCTCCTCTAGGAGCCAATTCAATACGCTATTCGAGACAGAGACTTTTGGGACTTGAACCTGTTGCAGTTTAGGAAACCTCTCTTATGGTCGGAAGGATTCTTCGAAATAAAGCTGGCGCGATCAATCAATAGCCCTTAATTATTGAGACGTGCCTGAAAGCGACGTGGATTCGCGCCTTGCCACGGAAGAACCCAGCGGCTGGCCAAAACAAGAGAATTCGGGTACTAGTCGCCAAGCCTGGACTGGATGGTCATGACCGAGGCGCTCTCATACTCTGCCGGGCTCTCCGGGACGCAGGGATGGAGGTCATCTACACCGGCTTCCTCGCTACACCCGAACAAGTATCCCAGATGGCCATCGACGAGGACGTAGACGTGGTTGCCATGAGCCTACTCAACGGCGCCCACATGACAGCCTTTC
>VBBB01000072.1:5183-12974 GCA_005882955.1 Candidatus Bathyarchaeota archaeon
CTGCTTGTGGGTGGCGGAATAATTCCTGATGATGACAAGCCTCGGCTGGAGAAGCTAGGGATTACTGGAAATTATGGTCCCGGCACCACTCTGAAAACCATTATCGACCATGTCGAGAGGATTGTGAGAGAGCGAGACTCGAAGAAACCTGGACGTAACTAGACTACTCGCAGAAACAACTACAGATTTTACTTATCCAAAAACCTCGTACCGGGGAAGCATTCTCTCTACAGCTTCCGACATTGGAATTGTGATAATCTCTCCTCTTGCGTCGACGAAGCAGTTCCTGCAGTAATATTTCCTTCTACCTCTTGAGCAAGGCTTCGAGACAACGACTTCTCCGACGCCCAAGTCGAGCCCACACCTCTCACAGCTATGAGGTCCACTCTTACCGGAAAGAACGACCAGCTGAGTTAGTGTCTTGGACATCAGGTCTAGTTTAGTATAATGAGCGTGTTCGAGGATGAGAGTGCTCTGTAATTTTCAGTTGGGTTCGTGAAACTTTCACTGGGAGCGAGAAATGTTGGCTCTGATGTTGCGGACGGAGTACCTGTATGAGCCAAGGCTGGGATGGCTGTGAAATTGAAGGCGACGGGTATTGGGCCAACTGCGGTGGACGTGCTGTCGATTGTGAAGGTGTAGGTAATGGACTGGGCACAGCTTAGAGCCCGCACTGTGGGGTCGCTGAATATGACTGTCCCCGTTGCGTTTGTTATTGTGACATTCTCTGTGTTGTCGATTGTTCCGCAATCCCAGTTAGCGTGGGTGAAGGTTAGGGTGTTGTTTCCGATTACGATAAGAGATGTGATGTTCAGGGCAATGGTTCGGTATGTTCCCGCATTCCTGGAAGTGTCATTGGTCGGTAAGCGTGCGAGTAGGTTGTTGTTGACCTTGATTGTCACTTCGTACGCGCCATCGTAATCGTAGCCCTGGAAAGTCAGTGTAAACTTGGGCGTAGGCGGGGTCTGGACAATGGGCTTGTCCTGGAGTAGACAGCCCCAGCCCTGAGGCTTGCTGTTGCACTGTAATGCGCCAAGGGATCCTGCGCCTGGAGTGTCAGTCCAGTCGCCGGCAGTCCACCAGGTATAGCCTATCCGAGTCGGAGCTGAGTCGTAGAGATTTGTGAGTGTCTGAATGAATCTGAGCGTGATGTTATTGTATCCTGCCGAGCCTGTCAGAGTCGCGTTTGGACCGCCTACACCAACGAACGCGTCTGCTCCGCCTTCCGTGTTGAGTGCGGGCCAGCTGGTCTTCGCAATTCCGGCAAGCACCGTGTCATAATAGCCTCGGGCGTACGCGTCTGCACCAGCGTATGTCCAAGATGTCGGATTATCAAGGTAAGAGTGGAGCGAGATGAAGACGTGGCCGGCGGGGTCGGCGACGGTTGGGTATCCAATGATCGCTCCCGGCAAGCTTCCATCCCCGTTGGGGTCGAGTCCGCAGCCGTAGCTGCAAATGTTCTCGACTATTATCCAGTGTGTGTCGCCTTGGGCGCGGGTCTGGTTGATGAACATCTGATACTCGTTCGAGAGGTATAGTACACATGCTATTACTCCCGAACAGGCCGATCCGGTGAAGCCGTATCTAGGCTCGTTCTCAGGCTCCCAAATAATCTGTCCATAGCTGTTCTTGAACTGATTTGTTACTCCTGCCCAAAAGCTCAGCCAGCAGGCGGACGTTGCCGGTGTGAACTGGTCTGTGTATCCGTGATAGTCGAGGATTATCCAGAAGCGGTAATAGCTAGCGATCTGGATTGCTGTCGACAATTCTGACGCTGTATAGTTTGCACCGATAGGACTAGGCGATGCTGTGCATGACGGATCCCAGGAAACTCTAATTCCGTTCATTCCCTTGGACTGGGTCAGCATCACAACGGATTCCATGTCGCTTGCCTGCTGTCCTAGAAAGACATTGCTTGGAGGATTGCCCGTTGCGAACCTTGTGACCTCGTTTAGGGAGATGCCACCCCAGCCAATCACGAGCGGCCCAAGGCCCCCGCCCCCACCACTAGTCGGTAGTACCATTATAGAACGGCTGGTTCTTGCTTGAGAACCTATGTTGTCCGTGACATTGAGCGATATGATGAACGTCCCGGCGGCATTGTAAGTATGGGTTACAGTTGCTCCCGTAGCCTTGCTATTGTCTCCGAAGTTCCAAGTGAACGTGTAGGGTGTGATTCCATTCACGGCTGAACCGGTGAATGCGATTGTCGAATTGACGGTGGGACTCGCGGGCGAGATTGTTAGGTCGGCTGTCAATTGCGGCTGAGATGAGACGGTTATGGGTTGGGAGATCACGATCGAGGTCTTGAGAAGGTCTATCACATCGAGCGAGACAGTGAAAGTGCCCGATGTCGTGTAGATATGAGACGGCGTTTGTCCCGTCCCTAAATTCCCGTCTCCAAAATTCCAACTGTAACTGTAGGGAGATACTCCTCCTGTCGCCGTGCCTGTGAATGCAATAGACTGGCTGGACAGAGGCTGGGTTGGGACGAAGCTGAAGCTTGTTGTCAAGGCCGGGATAGGTGTGATTGCTATTGTATGAGAAGACTTGGCAGAGCCGCCCGCAGAGTCAGTCACCGTTAGAGTTATTGTGAAGGTGCCAGTGGTGGTGTATAAGTGGGTCGCGACGGGTCCTGTTGCTGATCCTCCGTCTCCGAAATTCCAGGAGTAGGTGTAGGGAGCTTTTCCACCAACTGCAGCGCCTGTGAAACTGATGAGGCTATTCACCAGCGGTGTTGACGGGAGATAGGTGAAGCTTGCGGATACAGGAAGGGGTGTTGTTTTGCCCGTGATTTCTGTCGTAAGCCCGGTCGCAGCGGCATCGTTATTTGTGAGTGTGGACAAGCCCCAGTTGTCCTCGATGAGCCTGAGGAGCGAGTAGCTGTCGAAGCTGTTGCTCGGTGAGATGAAGGCCTTATTGACATTGTTGCCATAGAAGAGGATCGGGGACGGGTCATACTCGTCCCACCAGAGGACGAGCAATGTTCTATGCCCAGCACCGAAGAGGTTGCTAGCGAGGAGAGATCCTGAAGATGGGCTTGAGACTGAACCAGTGCCTACGAGGAAGCTCTTGAGGTATGAGTCTCCCGAGGAGACAGAGTTGTCGTGCATGTTCTCGCTATCGGTCGGAGTGTACCAGAGAAAGCTTGGGGGACTCGCCGAGTTGGCCTCAGCTATGAACGAGGAAGTAGTTACGCCGCTACCGGTGAACATCGTGTTCCCGCATGTTCCTGAGAGTGCGCAGGCATTAGGATCTGTGTTCGAGTATGCCAGGAACGGAAAATGGTCTGAACCTCTCGGACAGCCCTCCGCGCAGTAGGCATGCCATGATAGTCCGGCAGCAGTGAATCGGCTTATGATGTTCGTTGCGCTGAGACAGGGCGCTGAAGATCGGGGGCAGTAACTGTCGGCTTTGCCCTGGTCGGAGCCTGATGTTAATGCCAGGTAACAACCGGCTGAGCATCCATTGATCATGCGTCCTGACGCTCCTAATCCATGGAAGAATGGAATAGTAGAGCTGGACGGGAGAAGGCTTGCGATGAACGGCGCTATCGAGCTTCCCGTACCAGTCCCCATAACGCTGCCGTAGTTCTGATTCTCCATCGCGATAAAGACCATATTATCAAACATGGATCCAACTGGTGCTGTGTTTGGGGTCGACGATTGCGCCTCGTGAATGAGGAGCTGGGAGGCTACTGTGCCGCCGAAGAGCGCTAGCAGACAGAGGGAGAGCGCTTTGAGACTGTTCTGTATCGCCCTATTCAGTTGCCGCTATTCTCCAGGCCCTGAGGAGAGGGAGGAAGTGGAAGGGACCTATGCTTCCACTGCGAAACCATTCTCGCAAAGTATCCTAAAGCGGAATCTGTACGATTCCTCAACCCGATGACCAAAATCTTCGTACGTGGCTTTTGAAAATATAACACTTGTGGTAATGTGTGTTGTTATGTCATACAACCGACTATCCATCCGAATAGTCAAACACCGACCACGCTTTACAGAAAAATGTAAACTTGTGGAAGTAGTAGAATCTCAAAAGCAATCTATAGGTTTCTTTCGAGAGCTATAATCTATTATACGGAGAATGGTAAGGCTCTAGCAGGGTCCCCAGGATATCTTGACCTGATGACCACCCAAGAGCGTCTTGCGACCCTCTTGGTTCGGGTTTCTTATCCTGGGGCCCTTCTCTTCCTATCTCAGGAAGAAACAGGGCTAAATTATCGACATGAGTCTGTCTGAAGCGTCAGTTCTCCCTGATTCAAAAGCTGGGAGTATTCTGTTTGTGTGTCGGGTGTTGCATGCGACGAAAGAGGAACGGTGTTCGTCTCTGCGTCTGAGCCACTGGGGTGTTGGATAGCAAGCATGAAGAGAATGAGTTGGAGTCTAGCATCGCGATTGACGGCGGCTCCCACGGAAATGGTGGAGTATCTGTCCATCGCTCACAAAACTGCTGAGAGCCGGTTTCCGCATATAATAGTTTGGATGTGACCCGAGAAAACCGGGAGGCTGGGGTTTCTTTGAGGTTTATGCCACTGTCTATCGTCGACCGTAGATATCTCGACCAAGGCATTTGATCAAAGGCGAGATGCTTGGCGTGACAGTGAGGTTGCCTTCCGGAGACACGTCACAAACCTCTGTGGGGGCATCGTTCCCGAAACCTGGCCTATGTCTTATAGCGACCTTTTGGAAGAACGAGACTCGCTAAACCTTGGACCTCAACAGGTCGATTCTAGAGGATGCCATCCGATCATTCTTGGCTGAAGACCTTGGATTTGGAGACATTACTTCGAATGTTTTGGTGGACTCCAAGCGTAAAGGCGAGGGAAGAGTCGTCTGCGGGGAGAACGCAGTGATCGCAGGAATTGAGGAAGCTCTTGTTCTTCTCGAACTCACTGGTTGCCAAGGAACAACTAGGGCTCACGATGGCGATCGGGTCAAGGCGGGGACCATGATTCTCTCCGCTCGCGGTCCTGCGCGTGCCTTGTTGGGTGTTGAGCGGACATTGCTGAACTTGCTGACCCATATGTCCGGCGTTGCAACCGCAACAGCAGATCTCGTATCAATCGCAAATAGAGAGAGTCGGGGCAAGGTCAGGATTGCGTGTACTAGGAAGACGCTTCCAGGTCTGAGATATTTTGAGAAGAGGGCTGTGGAGCTTGGTGGCGGCGATACTCATCGTCTGAGGCTGGATGATGCTGTCCTCATCAAGGATAATCACCTGGAACTCGCAGGTTCCGTAAGCGAGTGTGTTCGAAAGGCGAAGGAGACGGTGAGTTTCACAAGGAAGGTCGAAGTCGAAGTGACGACTCCGGACCAGGCGGTAGACGCAGCCAATGCTGGAGCGGACATCGTTTTGCTCGACAACATGACACCGAAGGAAGTAGAGAGATCAGTGGCCTTGTTGGAGATCAAGAATTTGCGAAACCGAGTTCTAGTTGAGGCATCAGGCGGGATACGAAAAGAGAATCTTGCAAGTTACGCGAAGACCGGAGTGGATGTAATCTCTGTTGGCGCAATCACCCACTCTGCTCTAGCCGTCGATATGAGTCTGGAGATACATGCCTCAAGAAAGCGCGGGTAGTGTTCCGGCTCGAAGACAAGCGAGCTGATCAGGAAAGCTGAAGCGATCCGGATCCAAGAGCACCGGCTCAAGCCAAGCCTCCGGTTAAAGACCCAAGCTGAGATCATCGAATTCATTCATGATAAGGGTCTCGTCTCTGCACTTGGAGGCAATGAGCTTCCAAGCTACATCAGCGCAGTACTAGGCAAGCCTTGGAAGCCATCAGTGAAGGGGTTTGCTGGCTGGATGGACTGGTGGTCGATCAAAATTTCCGGCCAATCAGTAGCCCGCGTTTCCCGAGATATTGAAGGGAGAGAGGATATTCTCGCGACCAGAATATTCCGACGAACTAAGACTTTCGTATCCAACAAACTCTGGCCAATTCTCGACCCCATCGTGAAACATTACCAAGACCCCGCGGTCAGACGACAGATTCTCTCAGACATCGAACTGAAGATACTCGAAACTATCGGGACCGAGGGTTCAATCCGTACAGACCGATTGAGAAAGAAGCTCAAGCTGGAAGCCAAAGAAAACAATTCCAAGTTTCACCGTTCACTAACCAACCTAGAAAGCTACGCGCTAATAGTTGGTGTTGAAGACCCTCATCCGGAGAAACATCTACACGCCAACATCTGGCAAACATGGGATACAAGGACTCAGGAGGGAAAGAGTCACGCTAGCCTGCCCTACAGTGAAGCTTTGAGCAAACTCTTTGTGAAGACTATCGATGCATGTGTTCTCGCTCGCGAAGACCAAATATCCGCATGGTTTGAGTGGAGCTCCGAGATTCAGACAGCCAAGGAGAAATCAGTCTTGGATGGAGCTATTCTTAGATCCGGCCATTACCTCGTTTCATCTAGGGTCCGGGATGTCAACAACTGAGGACCGAGCTCCGCTCGGCCGGCCAGCGCCAGTCAGGCATCTGAATTGTTTGTTAGATGCTGGCCCCAACAATCATCAAGACGAAGGTCACCGCAAGCAAGAACACTCCCAATCTTGCAGCCATGCCCAGTCTCTTCTGCAGGTTTCCGACCTGAGCAGACATCGCTGAATCACCGCCGGGTGCGACTTGTTTCTGCGACTGCTTCAGCAGCCCAACGAGCTTCCGACTGGTTGGTATTAGGACGCCGAAAGCGATCAGAAGAACGATAAGCGTCACGACTGCACCGATCTGGATATAGATCAGACCTGAGTTGGATGGCGCAAGGGAGGTCGCGGACTGAGTGATGTAGGCGTAAAGCGCAAGTCCCGCCACCGCGGCAACGATAGAGCTTCCCCCAATGAACCTCATGTAAGAAGGAATTACCGATAAGATGAATTCGCTTCTCGAGGCGGGAGACATTCTTCTAAGGGCGGGAGTCAAGACAGAAACGAACAATGTCGCACCTCCCATCCATGCGATTATCGAGCCAACATGAAGAACGAGAAGAACGAGAAACACGGCATCAGCCATTCTTGTTCAGACTCGAACCTTCCTTCAGAGAGGTTTCTATTTATCATATGAGTCGCTTCTTTGTGTACCGTTAATTTATGGTCAGAAAAAGGAGTGCGAACTGTTCGAATGCTTTTAGATAGTGAACGGTTGAGGATTGCCAGCTGATTCGATGACTCTCTTCAGCAATCCTGTGGTCCTCGAGCTTCTAGCCAAGTACAAACCGATCGCCGCGATGACCCATACCTCCGCCCTATTGGGATGGGATTTAGAGATCAATATGCCCGAGGCCGGTGCCGCCGCGAGAGGTCAGGCCCAGGCTGAGATCGAACTGCTACGGCAGAAGATGACCCTCGACCTAGCAGGTCTCATCGAGAAAGTTGAGAAGCAAAAGACTCACAACGATGCTGAGAAAGGAGTAATCCGTGTCATCAAGAGAGAGCTGGATTTCTATCAGAAGATTCCAGCAGATCTGCTGGAACAGCTACAGAAAGCTACTGTCGAAGCGTCCGTCCCCTGGAGGGAAGCGCGGAAGAAGGCCGACTTCCGAATCTTTCAGCCCCACCTAGAAAAAATAACCTCTCTGAAACGGAAGCAGGCAGAATATCTCAACCCTTCGACACATCCCTACAACGCACTGCTGGACCTCTTCGAGGAGGGACTGACGATAGACGATCTGGACAAGATCTTTTCCGTGCTCATCCCGCAACTCAAGAAGATCCTCGCCAAGACTCTTGCACAAGGAAAATTTCCCGAGAAGCATCCTTTGGAGGAAGCCGATTATGATGTTGAAGCGT
>VBBB01000073.1 GCA_005882955.1 Candidatus Bathyarchaeota archaeon
CACGGCGAAGCCTCCTATTGCTCCTGCAATCCATCCTAGGAACGCGATGAGTGAGAAGGCGAGTGTTCTCTTCTGGTCTCCCGCCTTGTCCGCTAGTAATGCGCTCCCGGAGACTGCGAAGGCTGCTTCACCGATTCCCTCCACCGCCGCGACTAGGAGTACGAGCGCTAGATTGGCTGTCAGCGCGAACCCGATTAGGCTCAGGCTTGCGGCAATGTTTCCGAGAAAGAGCATTCTCCGCCTTCCGTATCTGTCCGCGAGTATGCCGAGCGGAAAACTCGCTAGCACCAGGGATATGGCCATGACCCCGATCGTGACTCCCATCCAGAAGTTGGAAAGGCCTTGGACTTTCGGCAGGAAGAACGAGAGGTCTGTGTAGATGAAACCAAACACGACGCTGGGGACGAAGCTGAGGTAGATGAGGAGGCGGGCCTCCCAAGGTATGCTCCTATACTCGCTGAAGATTGAAGGCAGAGAGCTCCCAGCCCATGAGCAGATCTAGGAAAGCCAGGCCTATCTCAAAAGGATGTTCCCACAGAATGGTTGTTGGAAATTGTCTATCGACAGAAAACTCCGTCATGATCGTGGCGTTGGGTCATCATGGAACTATGGTAGGATTCCGCCTATTCTTGCCTGCTCGATAAGACCTGGCTTCTTAGTGAACACTCCCGCTGTTATCTCGAGTGCTTTTTTCATGAGCTTCGGATTCTTCTGCATCTTGCTCAGTGCCCGTCTGTTGAGTCGCTTGATCAGCCAGTTATTGCTGAGCGCATAGGTGGACGTATAGTGAGCATGCTGTCCTACTACATCAGCAAACATTTTCCGACTCGACTGGTATCGGGACAATCTCTTCGCTGAAGTATCCCCTGCGCTCAGGGCATCTGCTATCACATCTGCTAAGGCGAGTGCGTCCTGCAGAGACAGGTTCACTCCCTGTCCAGCATGAGGATGGAACGTATGCGCGGAATCGCCGAGCAGCGCCACGCCGTTCCCTACCCAAGGGTCGACCTTTATGAAACTGGGAGTGAAATAGGCAATTCTCGTCCATGCTTCCATTGTCCCAAAACCTTCGGCCAGTTCAGGTGCGGCTTGAGTTACTTCATCTTTGAAACGTCCTAGTCCTTCCTTCTTCAAATCTTCAAAGCTCCGAGTTCCAACGCAGTAGAAGATGTATGTCGCTCCTGGGCCTGCGGGCATTATCCCGAGCATCTTTCCTGGCGCCTGGTATTGTCGTGCCCTATCCTTCAACTCTGAAACTGGCCCGATTAGCCCAACCATGAAAGAATCCGAATATTTCTTCGTCTTTGTCGTCGCTCCGATGCTTTCCCGAACATGCGACTGAGGCCCATCAGCCCCGACGATTATCGAAGCTTGGATTTCGGAAGGTCCATCCTCGACGTTGCAACGTAGTCCCTGGGCGATTCCGTCCTTCCAAATGATTTCCTGGAACCGAGTATTCCAGATGGTCTGAGCGCCTAGGTTCTCAGCCTTGGAGCCGAGAAGGTGTTCCACCTGCACTGCGTCAGCTGTCATGATATAGTTCTGCGGATGGTCAAGCAAACCATAGTCGGCTTCTAACAGAACCTGTTGGTTCCAATCTCGCACTTCGAGTATTCTTTCGGCCGAGCCCATCTGCTGAACGCTGTCCAGAACTCCAATCTTCTCCAGCGCTTCCAGGCCATTGGGCTGGAAGGTTATGCCTCGAGGAGTCGCATCGAGCCCTTTCCTACGATCTAACAGAAGGGTCGAGATGTTTCTCTTCTGCAGTTCTAACGCCAGGGCGGAGCCTGCTATTCCTGCGCCAACTATCACAACATCGGCCTTTCCTTCCAAATCTCTCTCCTCGGCCGATTGAGGACGATTACTAATCAATCTTAAAATCATGCCTGCGGGGTCCGCGTGCTAGGATGGTTCTTGGCTAGAATTCATGGACAAGGCCCGGCAGAACAGATCAACGTCTACAATCTAGAAACTGCAGTCGCACCTCACGTATACAACAACGACCGACGGTACGCCGTCCTTGTCGTGGACATGCTGTACGACTTTGTGTATGGCAAGATCAAGTGCGATAGGGCTGTCCCGATGATTCCTCGTAGCGGCGAACTCATCAACTCTGCTCGTAGCGCAGGTGTCCCTGTGCTCTATTCTAACGACTCCCATACGAGGAAGGATTTCGAGATTGAGAGGTGGGGAGAACACGCCATGCGCGGCACCAAGGGTGCCAGGGTCATAGGCGAATTGAGACCGCGGAAGAAGGATGTTCAGATTCCCAAGACAACCTATAGCAGTTTCTTCAACACTAGACTAGAACGCGAACTCAAGAGAACTCACGATGGAAAAGGATCCAACACCCTAGTTATCTCTGGTCTCCATACCGACTGTTGCGTCAGGCACACAACTGCTGACGCCTTCTTCAGGGGCTACGAGACAATTATCGCTGAGGACGCAGTGAACTCCTTCACAGAGTTGCAATATCGGACTGGTCTTCAATATCTGAAATTCTGTTATCTTGCCGACACGTTGCCCACCAAGAAAATCTCGAAATTATTCTAGGAAGGGTCCCGGGTCGAGAAGACCCTCCCGCGTCATTATCGATATGGATGGAGGTATCGACGATGCTCTCGCACTCATACTCGCCCTAAGGTCTGCCGAGCTAGAGGTCGCCGGCATAACCGCGGTCTCAGGCAACGTACCTGTCGAGCAAGCAACTGTCAACGGTTTGAGAGTTGTCGAACTTCTCGACAGGTCAGATGTTTGGGTCGCGCGAGGGTTAGGGAATCCATTGTTTCGTGACCCCATACGGGCAATAGCCTTTCACGGAAGCGACGGGTTAGGAGACTCCAACTTACCACTTCCCAAACTTAGTCCTTCTAGGAAACCCGCGCTCAATGTGATCCTAGAAACTCTCGCCTCATCCAAGCGAAAATCTACCACCATCATCTGCACGGGACCAATGACCAACATTGCGGCGCTCCTGACAGAATTCCCGGACGCCGAGGGAATGGTCGAGGAGATTGTGATAATGGGAGGCGCGTACTTCGTTACAGAGTATGGCTTCGGGAATGAGACTCCGGTAGCAGAGTTCAACGTCTACTCGGACCCAGAAGCCGCGAAAATTGTGTTCGACGCAGACGTCCCAATTAAGGCAGTTGGCCTCGATGTGACAATGAATCCTCGTGTCCAGCTGACGAAAAGTGATTATGACCAGCTAAGAAATCGGAAAGGGCGTGTCTCCGCTTTCGCAAGTTCGATCTTGAAAAATAACATGAGAAGATATGGCCGATTTGCTCTACATGATCCGATGGCTGTGGCAGTTAAGGTCAAGCCATCGCTCTTCCAATTTTCAAACTACCATACTCAGGTTGAGACGAAAGGCGAGTCTACGTTGGGAATGACCGTCGCTGATAGGCGGGACTGGTTGCCAGATGACAAACTCGTGGGAAGACCCGTAATGATCTGCACGAGGGCTGACCCGAAGTTCAAACAGTTCTTTTTGACGCGTCTAACGGCGGCCTAAACGTCGGATTCGTCATCTAGCGTGTTTTTCGGGTGAAAAGTGTAGATTTTTAAACTCAATATTTGGCAATACAGGGCTACTATGGGAAAAGAAATAGGCCACATAGAACTGATATCGAAGGACCTACTGGCGACCAAGAAGTTCTACTCCAGACTCTTCGGCTGGAAATTCGAGATGGCTGGCGACGGCTATACAATGTTCAAGACCTCGAAGAAGGGCGTCGGCGGCGGCTTCATGCTAGACAAGAAGGTCAAGCCTGGATCAACCACACTCTACGTCAACGTTGACACCATCCCAGCAATGCAACAGAAGGCAAAGAGTCTCGGCGGACGAATACTGAAGAAGAGGAAGGCCATCGGTGGCGGAATGGGCTACTGGGGCACCATTGGAGATCCGCACGGCAACGTCATAGGCCTCTGGAGCAAAAAGTAACCTAACGCAGACGAAGGGCTCGGACCCCCGAGCTACGCCTAGTTAGGCGGACTATCGAGAACTCCCTTTTTTCACTTCATAAACCCGGATTTAGTCGGCCCGCTTGTTGATATCTCGTCGATAGTCCTCTAGGTCAACTTTGTGCTACGCCCTAGAAATTGGGAGAACTTGTCCTCGCATACTAGGAAAACCGACTAAATTATCGGAAAAATCGAAAAAATCGTTCAAACTGCGACGGAATAGAATGTGTTAAATATGGTAGGTCTGTTAGCCAGACCGACTGAATTTGGCGGATAAGCCGACAGCTGCCTTTGTCCTTTCTCTAATTGGGGGAATTTTTGTGTTATTGGGTGGCGCCTTTCAGGCTTTCCTCGGCGCTGTAATTTCAGGAATTGGAACCACTGCCAATGGTACAAGCACTGCGGGAGTTGGTTCAGTTGTCGGCATTCTGGGAATCCTAGGAATCATTTTCGGGATAGTGATGATCCTCGGTGGTGTAATGATGTACTCTAATCCCCAATCCCACAAAATGTGGGGGGTCATCGTATTGATTCTCTCCATAATCAGTTTCGCGACCTCCTCGTTTGGAGGGGTCGTCATAGGTTTTCTCCTTGGCTTGATCGGCGGCATATTGGGGCTCGTCTATAAACCGTCAATGGGTCCCGCTGCAATGCAGGGTCAGCCTATGGGTTCGATGCCTATGGGCAGTACGGGTACCATGGGAGCCGGGGCACCAATAGGTCAAATGGGTATGACATGCAAGAACTGTGGGGCCAGCATTCCTGCTGGAGCTACGCGTTGCCCCAGCTGCGGCGCGAGCGTCTAAACCGTCAAGTTATTCCAGACCATTCCTTACAGGGCATAACATTCGCCAGATTTTCTCTCAGTCAACTTGCAGTGCCCCTTTGCTGCCCAACTTCTCTTGCTAGCAGATTACGCTACAACTCCGGAGCTCAGTCTTCGCATCAATGCTGAATTGAACCGCATGGAAACGACAAAACCTAGCGTCAGTAGCCTGAAACCGGAAAATTCTAGGATATTCCTTCGAAAATCGCCTAAAAATCGACTTTACCGAATGTGTTATATACGATAAAATAAACCGGTCTTCATGGAACCGAAACCGCGCAGACCGACCGGCGTAACTATTCTAGGCGTCCTTGCGATACTTGGAGGAATAGCACTCCTTGTCGCTGGAGTAGCTGCAATCGGTCTCGGACTTGTAATTGGAACCTACGCAGGCTCCGCCTTTACAAATGCTCTTTCAAATGCTGGCTATTCCGGGCTAGCCTCCGTTGGTGCGGGAACACTCGCTGTAATCTTACTGGCACTCGGCGCGGTAGTACTTGTTCTGGGAATATTGTACTTCGCTGTAGGAATTGGATACTTTGGAGGCAAGGGCTGGGCTTGGACCGTTGGAATCATCGTTACTGCCATCAGCATAGTCGTTGACATCGTCCAGATTGCGTTTGGGGCTTACAGCAATGCCTTCGGATTGGTCATTGGTCTATTGATAATTTACTATCTTACTAGGCCACACGTTAAGGTCTTCTTTGGCAAAGGAGGTTCGACGATGGTTTCTTCCCCAATGCCCACGCAGGGATGAGCCAATGCTGGAGCTACTCGTTGGCCTCGCTGCCGTACGGCCGTATTGAGCTGTCGAATCAAAAAGTTTCCCAGATATCTTTCTGTAGACAGATGAGCGACTAAACTGGGTACTCAGTAACAGTCGCCTTAACACTGCCTCATTTCTCGAATTGTGCCTATGATGCAGAGGCCCTCTCGACCAGTAGGAATTACGATACTGGCCATGTTGGAGATTCTGATAGGAATCGTTGGACTCTTAGCTAGTCTTGTAATTATTGGCTTCTCCGCTCTGTTCTCGACTCTACCAACAGTGGGCTCTCTGCTTGGAGCTATCGGTTTGGTCATTGGTGGAGTCGTTCTCTTCTTCGGCGTCATCTGGCTCGCTACCGGGGTGGGTTTTCTTCACGGTAGGGGTTGGTCTTGGACTCTCGGGATGATCTTCAGTGCACTCTCACTGCTCGGGGCCATAGGCGCTCTGACAATCGGCCTAGTCACAGGTGGGGTCGGTGGATCGATCTTCTGGGGTCTGATGCTATACTATCTGACGAGAACTCATGTGAAAGCTTTCTTCGGAAAAGGCGGATTACTAATCACGCCTGCCTACATGGTGCCATATTCACTGGGGCCTCAGGGAAATCAGCCCCAAATCGCAACAAATGCCGATTACGGTCGGGCGTCGGCGGTAGGTCCCCAGGTCACTTTTCCGCCTATCTCACAAGGATCATCAGCAAGTATTCCTGGGCCCAGCCCTGTCTCATCGACCCCCGCATCTTCTGGTTCTTCCAGCGGCGGCAAGGCACCGGTTTGTCCGTATTGTCACAGCACACTTCCAATGGGCACAAAGAAGTGTCTTACATGCGGAGCTGCGATCTAACGCACCTTAATCGCTGGAAAATCGCCGCGAATACCTCTGACCCTATCCTAGAATCATCTTCTCAGCCAATCCCAACGCCGAGACAGTTGGAGAATGGATAATCTTCCCGGTCCACAACAGACGATATGCCTCTCTAGCCTTCAGAATCTTGATCTTCATGTACTCGTAAGGCTCCCGGCTCGCGCTACCCTTCTTCAACTGTTGCGCCAAGAAAACATGCGCCCGCTGGGACGATATTCCCGGCAGCGTGTGAAGCCAGCCGAGACCCTTCCAAGACCGCGCAGAGTAACCAGTCTCCTCTTTCAGTTCCCGTTTCGCGCCGGATTCCGGGTCTTCCCCATCGTCCACTAATCCGGCGGGTAGTTCGAGTTCCCAGCCCTGAATCGGATGGCGATAGTTCCAGATGAAGACAAGACGATCGTCATCCAATAACGGCACGATGATCGAAAAGTCGTGGAGTGAGAGTCGCAGATGATTCGTCTTAAAACCGGACTTGGATACTATCTTATCACGGTAGAGTTTCACTTCTCCAAGATCAATTAGTCTCCGGGACCCTGTAATTCTCCACGGTTTCGGGGTCCCTTGAAATTTTCTGATCCTTGTTGTCAAAGAGCTTGCATCATCAGACAGCCTTTCTCATAACGACGCTAGATTTCCCTAGTTGTGAAGTCACCCCGAATCCGGCCTCTTCGAACATCTTCACAGTCCCAGACCACATCAAGCTCGCTCCGCGATTAGGTTTAGTCGACGGGTACGCTTCGATTACGCCTCCGCCTTTCTTCTTGATGGAGGCGAGAGCTGCGTTCAGGCCGAATCCGGCTACCCCTTTCCGTCGATTGTTTCTATCAACGAAGAAACAGGTAATCCGCCAGAGTTTCTTTCCTCCATTGCCGAGACTCAAACTCTGGTAGGTTTTGCTGGCGTCCAGTCGTGGGAGTTCGGGTTTCGGACCGTATTGGACCCAGCCAACGGGAGAATTGTTGGAATAGACGATTATGCCGTGTGTTCGTCGTTTCTTTACAAGAGCTTTCTTTGACTTCTTGTTATCTGGACCATGGCCTTTGATGAGAAACTCTCCCTTTGTATGGTAGAACATGCACCAGCATCCGCCCCAGACACCGTTGTGTTTTGCGAATAGCGCTTCGAAGTCTGGCCAGGTAGTTGGGCTCAGCTCTTTCGAAGAGTATGGTTTCTCTGATTTCATGTGCCTAGTTCAGCAGTCTTTTGGGATGGTATTGCTGGTTAGAGGATTGGAGGCTCCTTGTAGTCTCCGAAGACCTTCCGACCAACATCCATGATCTCGCCTAGTGTTGCATATGCTCGGACCGCCTTGATGATGGGATACATGGAATTGGCCTTCTCGTCCTCGAACGTCTTGCGCAACTCGTCCAGTGCTTCCTGAACCTTTGCATTCTCCCGTCGGACTATTCGCTCGATTTGCCTCCTCTGAGCCTCCTCGTTGATCTTGAGGGTATCGATTGGCTGTTTCTCATCGACCTGATACTTGTTCACACCGACTACGACCCTCTCGTCCCGCTCCAGTTCCTGCTGGTAGCGGTAGGCGGTCTCTGCAATCTCTCGTTGCAAGAATCCGGTCTTGATCGCGTTCAGCAATCCTCCTACACGTTCGATCTTGTCAAAATACTCGAACGCTTTTTCCTCCATCTCATCAGTAAGCCATTCTAGATAATATGAACCGCCAAGTGGATCGATTGTGTCCGTGACGCCTGTCTCTTCCGCGATGATCTGTTGGGTTCTCAGTGCAACGGTCGCTGCTTGTTCTGAAGGAAGTGCCCACGCCTCATCGTAAGAGTTTGTATGTAGAGACTGTGTCCCGCCGAGAACTGTGGCCAACGCCTCGATTGTGGTCCGAACGATATTGTTCAGCGGTTGTTGCCAAGTCAGCGACGCGCCGGAATTCTGAGCATGCGTCCTTAACAGCAACGATCGCGGGTCCTTGGCTTTGTATTTCTCTTTCATGACTCGCGCCCATATTCTTCTCGCCGCTCTGAACTTTGCTATCTCTTCGAAGAAGTCCATTCCACAGTTCCAGAAGAAAGAGAGCCGCGGGGCGAAATCGTCCACTTTCAAACCGGCTTCGATTCCCAGATCAACATAGGCGAAGCCATCCGCCAGCGTAAACGCCAGTTCTTGGACGGCGCTTGATCCAGCTTCGCGGATATGGTAGCCGCTGATGCTGATGTAGTTCCACTGCGGCATCTCTTTGCTGCAGTAGACCATCATGTCACGAATGATCCGGAGATGTGCTTCTGGAGGGAACGCCCACTCCTTCTGCGCAATGTACTCCTTGAGAATATCCGCCTGGACTGTTCCTCTCAACTCGTTCGGCTTCAATCCCTGCCTCTCCGCCACGCCGACATACATCGCGGTCAAGACCGACGCCGGTGCGTTGATCGTCATGCTCGTACTAACCTTCTCCAAGGGGATTCCTTCCAGAATGATCTCCATATCCTTCAACGAACCAACCGAGACGCCGCATCGTCCCACCTCGCCCTCGGCTCGGGGGTGGTCAGGATCGTATCCGTACAATGTCGGCATGTCGAAAGCGATGCTCAATCCTGTCTCTCCGTGCTCTAGGAGATAGTGGAGCCGCTTGTTAGTGTCTTCTGGTGTCCCGAAACCTGAGAACATTCTCATTGTCCAGAGTCGTCCTCGGTATAGTGTCGGGTAGACTCCTCGAAGATACGGATACTCGCCTGGAAGACCAGCGTCGCGAGATTCGTCCTGGTACGCGACGTCTCTTGGAGTGTAGACTCGTTTGATCGGAATGTTGGAAGGGTTCCTGAACTCTTGCTTCCGCTCAGGGCTGTCTCTTGTCCACTGTTTGAGAGTCTTCGCCTGCCATTCCGCTTCTTGGCGCTTCAGCTTGGCGAGATATTTCGCGTTGAAGGTTGAAGGCTTAGCCTTCCGCTGCCTCTTGATATCGTCGAGAACTTTCTTCCAGTAGCCCTTTGCCAAAATAGTCACAATACAACCATAACGGGCCGGATTTTCCTATTTCTCCATTATCTTCATGTGATCGTCTTCTGAACGTTGAAATATGTTCCAGAGCGAACCGGCAATCAGGGCTCTAGCTTGGTCAGTGATCTAGCCTCGAGAGTATTGAAGGGCGATCACAGGGCCCTCGCTAAGGCCATTTCGATTGTTGAATCTGGAGGAATCGGTCGTCGCCGACTCATTCACGAGCTGTATCCACGTACAGGAAAAGCCTTCACAGTCGGCATAACTGGTCCTACAGGGACGGGCAAAAGCACTCTCGTCGACAAGACGATCCAAGAATTCCGCAGGAGAGGACGAAAGGTAGGCGTATTGGCCATAGACCCTTCCAGTCCCTACACAGGAGGTGCACTGCTAGGCGACAGGATACGCATGATGGATCATAGCCTCGAAAGAGAAGTTTACATTCGCAGCATGGCATCTCGCGGCGATGTCGGCGGTCTCGCTCGCGCCGCAATAAACACGATCAGGGTCCTCGATGCGGCCGGAATGGACATAGTAATAGTAGAGACGGTCGGAGCTGGCCAGACCGAAGTCCAAGTCGCCACCGCGGTAGACGCGACCGTGGTCGTTGTAATGCCACAGCTCGGGGACGAAGTTCAAGCGTTCAAAGCAGGCTTTAACGAGATCGGCGACATTTTCGTCGTCAACAAGGCAGACATAACCAACCCATCGAAGACAATGTTCAATGTCGCCAGCGGTCTACAGGAAAAGAGCGGATGGAGACCGCCTGTGCTAAAGACAGTAGCAATCAAAGGAACAGGAGTGCCCTCGCTAGTGGACAGCATCGAAAAATTCCAGAAATTCCTGGATGATCACGGCATAAGAGAAGAGAGGAGGAATAAGCGACTTGAGTCTGAACTTATCGAAGCTGCGTTTTCAGACTTTTACACCGAGACAGTCACCCGTCTCAAGCAAGAAAAGTCATGGCAGCATCTACTCGGCCAAGTTGCGAAGAAAGAACTGGACCCTGAGACAGCAGCGTCAAAACTCGTGAAGGCCATCGCAAGATTAGACGTGTCAGAAAATGCCTGATCGCATCACCACAGACTCAGGAATACCTGTCAAGACAGCGTACGACAACAGAGACGTTTCTAGGGGAATGGTTCGTTCCCTCGGAAAGCCTGGAGAGTTCCCTTACGCTAGGGGGATCTACCCGAGCATGTACCGGGACCGTCTTTGGACGATGAGACAGTACACTGGATTCGGTTCAGCCAGCGAAACCAACCGGCGATTCAAGTATCTGATCTCTCATGGAGAGACTGGACTTAGCACTGCCTTCGATCTTCCAACGCAGCTCGGCCTTGACTCTGATCATCCAAGAGCGCATGGGGAAGTGGGCAAGGTCGGAGTCGCTATCAGCAGTATCGACGATATGAGACGGTTGTTCGATGGAATCGATCTCGGCAAGATCAGCACTAGCATGACAATCAACTCTACCGCTCCGATTCTGCTCTGCTTGTATGCTGCGGCTGGACTGGAGCAACGGGTTCCGCAGATGCAGTTGCGTGGGACTACGCAGAATGATATTCTGAAGGAGTACATTGCCCGGAATACCTACATCTATCCGCCGGAGTTTTCTCTGAGGCTCGCTGTCGATCTCATAGAATATTCTGCTCGGAAAATGCCTCATTGGCATCCCATCAGTATCAGTGGCTATCATATTCGTGAGTCTGGGGCCGATGCCATTCAGGAACTTGCGTTCTGTTTCTCAAATGCGATTGAGTACGTAGAGGCAGCGCTAGCTCGCGGTCTCAAGATCGATGACTTTGCTCCCCAGCTCTCATTCTTCTTCGCATGTCGAAACGACTTTCTAGAAGAGATTGCCAAGTTTAGAGCAGCCCGAAAAATCTGGGCAGGTATAATGAGACGACGTTTCAAAGCTCACGACCCTGAATCTTGCAAACTCAGATTTCATGCTCAGACGAGCGGCGAGACTCTAACCGCCCAACAACCCGACAATAACATTGCTCGAGTCTCGATCCAGGCACTAGCGGCCGTTCTCGGAGGCACCCAGTCGCTTCACACAAACTCCCGCGACGAGGCTCTAGGTCTTCCCACAGAGGATTCTGTTAGAATCGCGCTGCGAACACAACAGATTATCGCGCATGAATCTGGAGTGGGTCGCACGGCTGATCCCCTTGGAGGAAGCTATTATCTGGAATCCTTGACAAGAATGATCGAAACCAAAGTCACAGATCTCATCAAAAGAGTCCAACAGCTTGGAGGAGCGAAGAAGGCTATTGAATCCGGCTTTGTCCACAGACAGATTCAAGAAAGCGCGTACAAGTTTCAGCGATCCGTGGATGAGGGTCAGACTGTAATTGTCGGAGTAAACCGGTTCAAAGAAGGGGATCCGAAAGAGGTGAACATTCAGCGAATTAGCCCAAGCGTCGAGAGACGACAGATTCAACAACTGAGGAAGTTCAAGAATTCAAGAAGCAAAGCGAAGGTGAACAGCGCTTTGTCAAGACTTGGGAGTGCGGCTTCTGGGGATTCTAACTTGGTCGATGACATTTTGAGAGCGGTGCGGTCTGAATGTACGGTCGGGGAGATCAGCGACCTCTTCAGAAGCAGATTTGGTGAGTACAGAGTCCGTCTAGAAATCTAGTCAAGCATGATAAGTCATCCGGACTAGGCAGAGGTCTGACCGAAATTTGAAAATCTATGTCGTGAGGAAGAGCCACGTGCCATTCGCTTTGGCGATGATTTGTTTCTGCTGATTCGTCAGGACCGCTTCTGCGAAGGCCACCCTTCTTCCTCGTTTCGCCACGATCCCTTCTGCTCTCAATGGTCCCTTGATGTGTGGTCTGTAGAAACTGATCTTCATCTCCATCGTAGTAAAGTCCTCGTCTGGAGATATAGTGGTGGAAATGGCTATTCCCATAGCTGCGTCTGCAATGTCGGCCATTACTCCTCCGTGCATGGTGGCTGACATGTTGTGGAGATGCTCGTCGATCTGCATTTCGACTAGGGAGCGTCCCTCGGAGAGTTCTATTATTTTGATGCCAAGGGTCTTCGTCGCGGGACTGGGATAAGTTCCAGTCTTCCAGGCGTGGTAGACTTTCTCCTTGATTCCCTTCATTGCTGGAGTTCGGTTGTGGTTCTCAGTAATATTGGTTGGGCCGGGCTGTTCAAATTGAAGATTTATCTCGGGATGGTTATGTCCATGATCATGAATTGTCTTCCAGGAAAGGATCTGAGCATGCGCGGCGTGACATCAGGATAGCCATTGAGAGAATACGTCGAGACATGGATCATGCTCGAAGAGATCTCGCCTCTGCAAGCAAGACTTGGGTTGATTCGACTAGTAAGTTTGTGCAAGACAAGGCCCCGAAGGTCTCTGCGACAATAGACGAGACTCTCGAGAAGACCTCTGAAACGTTCAAGCGAACGATGAATACGATCGATGCTCAAACGAAAACACAACAGGTCAAGCTTCTACGAGCATACAAGTCATTTCTATCCAAACAGATCGACGTGATCGAGAAGCGATTGAAGAGGCTTAATGAGTAGTCTCGGTTCAACAGCGACCAATGTCCAGCAAAGCATGTCGCCGACAGCTGTTCGCTCTTTTTTTCAAAAGACTTACAGACGGCTATTCCGAACTTCGGCGCTCCTCAGCGGAATGCGAATCAGACGAAGGGTCCTGTTTCGTTTTCTGAATTCTCGTGTATGCGAACAGTAGCAAGAGTCCGAAGCCCATCCAGATGCTGCCGAAGATCCTGCCAAGCGGGTGAAGAACGACTACGAGAAGCCAGATCGCTAGATCTGCGATTATGGTTAGCACTCCTATAATTGGAATTGTGTACCGCTCGTAACTCGCTGAAGCCTCATTGGTGTTTCTCTTCCAAAATGGCCTGATGCTAATGCTTCCTGGAGTCTTGAATGGACGGAAAACGGCCTTCTCTTTGTTTCTAAGAGAGATTAGGCTTAGACCGACGATCACATATGCGATTAGAGCTCCAAAATTGTACAACTCTGCCACAAAGCTGAGCTCACCTGAGAGAGCAAGCGCGACAGATACCGAAGAAAACGCGATTATCGAAATGAATGGGGTATTGCGCTTCTTGTGGAGTCTTCCGAACGCCTTGGGTATTACGCCGTCCCGGCTCATTGCGTAGCTTATGCGTGACGATCCAATTATCC
>VBBB01000130.1:0-1897 GCA_005882955.1 Candidatus Bathyarchaeota archaeon
TCCAGAAAGGGATGCTCCGCGTAGCGCTCCATAACTCGATACTGTGAGAGACCTTTTCGGATTGTTGGGAGAACCTTCTCCACCCACTCCTCCCTTTCCATCGTGGGAGAAAACCGGGCAAAGATGTCCAGATCAGTCTCGCCGCTAATCCAAGTATCTCGCGCGAAAGACCCTTGGAGAGTGACCTCAGCCTGAATCTGGGAACTTTGGAGAATCTCCATAACCTTACTTTGAATAACCTGCGATAGCCGGACCATTTTCTCTCGCTCGCGATCGCTTGGAACGATTTTCTCGGCAGCTCGTTGCAAGATTTGCTCGAGCGACGACGGCAAGCTGGTGCAGCTCAGAACATGATCGTATTTGAAATGAGTAAGTGTAATTCGCTATTTGTGGGCAGGAGCCTCGAAGAGAGTAGAATACGTTGGTCCTGAGGGAGAGAGAAGGCTCTGTTTGAGTCTAACTTTCTCCACCGGGAGGGTCCCGAAGCTCTCGTCAGCAAGGTGACCCAGGAAAGCAGCGATCTCGTCCCTCTTTCGCCCCGACTTAACACGGGCGACAGTGATGTGAGGACTGAAGGCTCGAGTCTCCCGGCTGAAACCAAGCTGGTGAAGAAGCTTCTCAGTCTGCTCAAAGATCAGCTCGACTTGACTCCAACCCTCACCAACTCCTACCCAGATGACATTCATCCTCTTGAGGTTTGGAAACGCTCCAGCGCCCTTAATTTCGAGAGAGAACGGTGGGAATGCTACCTGTGTGAGAGCTGACTTGATTTCCTCAAGTTTCGAAGCCATGACATTCCCTAGGAATTTCAGTGTTAAGTGAATGTTCTCTCGTTCGACGGGTTTCAGATCTCCTCCTAACGATAGGAGGGACGACGTGATGGATTCGACCCGGGAGAGAATCTTTTCATCCTCAAGATCGATCGAGATAAAACTGCGAACCTGGCCGCCTGACAACGCTGGAGTGTTACTGTTCTCTCCCGTTTAAGAGCTATAACTGCCGCGTTTCTCAACCGCCCCGAGAATCATCTTTGCAATCGACGAAGCCAAAGAAGACAGTACTGGTTATCGTTGGAATGCCTGGAGCCGGTAAGAGCCTCGCTTCAAGTGTGATGAAGACGCGGGGAATCCCAGTCTTCGTCTCTGGCGATATCATTCGGGCAGAGGCACGGAAGAGGAAGCTGAAGTTCACGCGGAAGAATCTCGGAGAGCTCATGCTGAAGATTCGAAAGGAAGAGGGCATGGGGGCCGTTGCGAAAAGACTGGTTCCGCTGGTTGAGAAGGTAAGTGGAGAATTTGTTGTGTACGAGGGTGCGAGAAGCGTTGAAGAAATCGATCAACTTCGCCGGAAATTTCGCGTTGTCACGATAGCGATCCACGCTTCTCGCGAGGCACGATTTCGAAGGCTTCAACCGCGAGCTTGGGGTTGGGATTGCGAAACTTATTGCGTTGGCGGATCGGACGGTTGAGAATGAAGATACTAAGGATGATCTCAAGAGGCGAACTAGACGAGTACTCCAAGTAGTGCTCAAGCAGAAAAAATCCTAGTAGTCGCCGAAGCCGAGATCAAGCCAACTGAAAATCCGGAGAAAGTCAAGAAAGCCATAACCAGCCTGTTCTCGGGCGACATTGTAACCGAAGGCGAAGAAAACGACTATGGCCTAGCTAGACTTCACGGGACTGGACGAGAGTCACTGGAAAGATTCAAGATGATTTTGCAGAGAGATAGAATACGTGCAGCTGCACGATCCCAACTCTTCAGGGGAAAAGAAGAGAGCAGAATCATCGTATTTCTGAACAAGCAAGTAGCTTACGTCGGGCACGTTTCCTTCTCAGCTCCAGAAGGAGAATCACCATTGGGACCCATTCGTTTGGAAATACAGACAGCAGACCCTGTT
>VBBB01000130.1:1996-4868 GCA_005882955.1 Candidatus Bathyarchaeota archaeon
AAGAAGGAACAGGCAAACGTGCACTTCTTCCTCAAACTATGACATTAGCGACCGCGACAAGATCGGGACGACCGTCAGCCCGGACCCTCTTGCTCAGAACATTCGACGATTCTGGATTCGTGTTCTACACCGACTACTCTGGGAGAAAGGGCAGGGAACTAGCAGAAAATCCTCAGGCTGCACTAGTCTTCTACTGGCCTCGGACGGGCCGACAGGTTCGAGTAGAAGGACGAGTCTCCAAGGTCTCTTCCAAAGAATCTGACATTTACTTCAGTAGTCGTGCCCGCGATAGTCAGCTGTCGGCATGGGCGTCCCAACAGAGCCGCGTTGTACGCGATCGAAGATTTCTGGAGGAACGAGTCAAACGGTTTGGAGAGAAATATCCGGGCAGAATCCCACGCCCTCCAAACTGGGGAGGCTATCGACTTCGACCGAGCGTCTTCGAGTTCTGGAAGGAAAGGCCTGGCAGACTCCACGATCGATTGCGTTACCGACGCTCGAAGGGACGCTGGATTATACAGCGACTGGCTCCGTAGTCAAGTTGGATTGAGAGTCTGTGTGGTTCAGAAAATCTACTTGAGCGGTTTCAACGCCAGAGTCTGGAAGTCCTTCGGTACGAGAGTCTGTTTGAAAATTTTCCGAGCCTCCCTCAAAAGGACAGAATCGTCCCTGGTCACGGCGCTGATGTGAACAACTGCGAGGCGTTTTGCCTTCGCAGCTTTGGCAAGCTGCGCTGCTTCGCGGGCGGTCGAATGGTAATATTCTTGGGCTTTGGGGCGCCTCTCTTCGGCAAAACCACCATCGTGCATTAGCAGATCAGCCCCCTTTGCTAGTCTCCTCACTGATTCCGCGGGTCGCGTATCTATCGCGTAGACGACCTTAAGCCCTGACCGCGGCGAATCGACGACATCATTCGGGCGAATTTCTTTTCCGTCTACTCTCACCGCTTTTCCGTGTTGTAGTTCTCCCCATAGTGGTCCCTCTGGGACGCCTAGGCGCTTCGCCTTTTCCGGATGGAAGCGTCCTGGACGTTCTTTCTCTTCAATAGAGTACGCGATACAGGGAATATCGTGCTTCGCGAGGGTAGTCCTAATGAGATACTCGCCCCTGTCTACCTCCTGTCCAGGACTCAGTTCCTTTGCTCTGACTTTGAAGTTGGCTGGATACCCTAGTGGTTTGTAGATCAGGTTCAGGAATTTCATCAAACCCTTCGGACCGTACAGATCCAAGGGCTTGTCCCTCGCAAGAGAGGACATCGTCTGGAGTAGCCCTGGGAGTCCGAGAATATGGTCGCCGTGAAGATGCGAGATGAGGATTATCGTAGGTCTGTTGAATCCAAGCCCTGCGTGCATCATCTGTCTCTGCGTGCCCTCACCGCAATCGAGTAGAATGAGTTCTCCATTCCTACGGAGGGCTACGCTTGGCAATCCTCTCTCTTTGGTGGGCAGGCTTCCACCAGTCCCCAGAAAAACGACGTCGATTCCTCCTGACATCAGTTTGCCTCCAGCACGAGTATTTCGCGAGTTAGACTTCGGTGCACATAGACCTCATGACGATCTACGACCTTGAACCCAGCAGATTCGGCAACGTCAGGCGTTCTCGTACCGACTGGCGACGCGACCACCGCTCTCTGCCCTTTAGACAAGATGGAATGCGCGCCGGGGAGAAAGTCTTTGAGAATGTTCCGAGTTGTTGATTTCAGCGTAGACGCTCCAGTACCGTATGGAGGGTCCGTCGCGATGGCGTCAACTTTTCTGACTGGAAGATGGCGCGCATCTCCTCTGACCAATCCTAGTGGGTCCATTCCGAAGTGCTTGAGGTTTCTCCTGGATCCTCTGGTCATTCGTCTCAGTGCATCAACCCCCACAACCTGACAACCCAAGAGACTTGCCTCAAGCAGAATGCCCCCTACGCCACAGAACGGGTCCAAGAAAGTTGACCCGGGCACTGCGTGGGACATGTTCACCATTGAGCGGGCGAGCTTGGGGACCATTGTGCTGGGATGGAAAGACGGTCTCATCCTGGGCCTACGATTGGCCACAAACACATCGGGACGCCGATGCGCAATCAGGCCCAGATGAAAATAGGGTCCAGCGAGGAGACCGCGGAACTGGCGCTGAGGATTCTCCAGGTCCACCTTTGCACTGGTGACCTTATTCATGAGCCACCCCAAATGTCCCTCCAGCTTGACCCTGGGCATTTCTTTCGAGACACCTCCGAACCTAAGAACTCGAATGCTGAAGCTTTCGTCAGCTTGAAGAAAACGGGGGAGGTCGGATGACTTCACAGCATCATCGATTTCTTCCAACGTAGGACCTGAATGAACAATTTCTTCACCGACCTCGTCCATGAACGCGCCTCGATCCGCGATCGTTTTCACGGCATGAATGTCAGCATCAATCTCAACAAGTTTGAAGAATGATCCCGCGATCTTGAACGGAATCCGATTCGCATCAAGGATCGCGCTCATCTCTGCGAGCGGGAGTGTCGGATGTTCGCCCGACAAAATTACAAAGACTCTTGTCGGGTCGCTCATGTCAAACAGCGAGAGTGAACAAGTATATACGGAACCGCCCAGCGGGTTCCATTTCTAGCTAGGGAAGAGTGGGATGAAGCGGTCCAAAGGAATACGGAACAGGAACAGGACCCTTCTTCGCAGAAAGCCTCGAGACAAGGGAAAGAATCCTCTCGGAAGGCTTCTCATTCCATACACTCCTGGACAGATGGTCACGATCTCAATCAATCCATCGGTTCAGAAAGGAATGCCGCACAGGAGATACCACGGGCGGGTCGGTACGATAGCGGAGAAACGTGGAAGAGCCTACGTCATTGAAGTAGCTTCAGGCAAATTCCCGCGGCTCATAATTGCAAG
>VBBB01000074.1:0-520 GCA_005882955.1 Candidatus Bathyarchaeota archaeon
GAAGCGTGGCCTACTGTAGCTGGCGCTGTTCTGTCGCTGTTCGACCTTGGCGAACATCAGTCTTAGCCTCCCCAATCGTCGGTCCACCCGTCGCCGATAGACTGCTCTGCTATCGCGTATGCTCTCAGTTCGATCTCAACTGAAGGGATCAAACCTCTGCCATAGAGGAGAAGATCCATCGGGCTTGAGACCCGAAGCTTTCTGTCGGAATCAAAGTTTCGAGACCATCTCAAACAGAGTGTTCGTTGTTTTCCAGTTTCGAGTCGTAGCTTTTACCGACAACGCTTTTTCAATTGCATTGTTGGAGAGTTTGGTTCGGCCATACCCACTGGGACAATACAGATAGATTTCATGAGATGCCGGGTAAAATCGGTCTAGACCCGTTGCGAGTGTTTCCAGTTTTTCCATGGAGCCTTTTTGCGCGGTTTCCGAGAGAAAAGTAACGTGCAGCTTCGAGTAGTCGATGCCCATCTCTTTCAAGAAAGGGTTTTTCGCGATAACGTTTCGCATTTCTTCTGAT
>VBBB01000074.1:573-16870 GCA_005882955.1 Candidatus Bathyarchaeota archaeon
TTTCGCCGATACGTTTCGAAAGGGCAGCGGGATTTTCTGTAGCGGTCTGAAAAACTATGTTTCCACTCTGGACATAGGTCTCCACGTTCCGAAAGCCGAGACCTTGGCAGAATCCGCGAAGGACGTCCATCTTGATTGTGTTGTGTCCGCTGACGTTGACTCCTCGCAACATCGCGATGTAGGCGGCCATACTTTGTACGTGATCGAGATGCTCTAATTGGAGCTCGCCATGGTGAAATCGTCCACAAAAAGTCCGGGCCTATCGATTTCCCTCCGGACGATCCGAACTAGCTTGTTAGGTGATACAGAGCTAGGAAAAACGGCTTTATCTAATTGGCGCTAAAAGTAAAATGTTTTATACTTCTATCTTCTGTGCTATTACAAGAGGAGTATAGGCGCGTTTACTTGAGCGACGATATGGGGGATATCAGGAAAGAGCTCCGAGAGGAGATCCGGTCGCTGAAGGATGAGGTCCGGCGACAGGTCTCCCAGGCTATCGAGAAGTCGGGAAACGGTTCAATCAGAGTTGACCTCAACAAGGACGACGTGGCTCAGACAGAGCCTTCGTTTGTTGTGGTCAAGGACCTTGTCAGACAGATCCGCGAGAACGTCAAATCAAGCCTCGCTACGAGGGGCGAGATTGCCGTCGACGAACTTGTCGATAGCATGCCCGAGACCACGGCAGCCGACCTCCTAAAATCTCTGGCCAACACTGACCGGCTGAAGATGGTCAAGATGCTCTACTCGACAAGGAAGACCTTCTCAGACTTCAAAACAGCTACCGGCCTCGAAGCAGCCTCGGTCAATAATCACTTGAAGAGCCTGTTGAATATGGGACTCGTTTCGCACAGTGACGAAGGGGGCTACGAACTTACAAAGAGAGGGAGATTACTCGTTAGGACTCTGGCATTGATGAGCGAGGCACTTGGAGGAGAACAGATTGATTGAGATAGGACACGACTCTACAATGTCGCTAGTGTTCAGGCGAATCGCAGGCACATTCAGTGGCCTGTCAGCAATCCTCGCCCTAGTCTGGTTGATACGAGGACCACTCGGAATACAATCATCCTCTACTACCCTACTGCTCACTGCTTTCGGACTATTTTTCGCGGGCCGAATTCTTCGGACTGAGAATAACTCAGGAGTGGGCAGAGCGCTTGTCAGCCTCCTCTGGAACCTCACAGCCGGATTCGTGGGGATCATATTGTCGATTTGGATCCTCGGCTGGATAGCGTCTTTGCAGTCAAGCGTCTTCCCAACCATGATCTCAAGCTGGGTCCCCGACCTCGTGATCGGAGCAATCGCCACTGGTCTCGGAGCATATGCTGTGCAAAAGTCCGGCCTTGCAAAAAGAGCGGTGAAGCCGTTTCTGGTCGCTGAAGGCAGAGGTCCCACAATGAAAGGAACCAACCTAACCGTGAAACAAGACACGGTCGGAATGCCAATCAGACGTGAGGGACGGACCATCGGCTGCGTACTACTCGGTGAAGTATCCACCTCATTCAAGACCCCGATGGGAATCGTGAGCGCATCGCTTCCGGGTCCCGTCACGACAGTCGGAATCCCGTTTCAAGGACAAACCGTGACCAACGAAGAGGCTCTGAAAATGACAGGGAAAGAACCTAGTCAGCTGATTGAGGAGACAACTTCGCGCGCAGCGAATCTGGATGTTGGACGAATAAGGATCCGCGACGGATGCATAGGGGACCGGTGGAAAATTGGTCCACTCATCTTCGACTGGGACGGGGACGGCGAGCACCATCCCAAAGAGAGATGGTTAGCAAAGGGAACTGGCAGCGCTTACGTCACAACCGACGGCCACCGCTCCACTGCAAAATGGAACGGCAGTACCCTATCACTCGGGGACGGCTCGATGGAACTCGCGGTCGGCTCCGACAGCTTCTCCTACTCTCCCACAGAGGTGAAGACTGCATCCCCACTCCACTCGCTCCATGTCACCCAGGACAAGATTACACTTGACACTCGAAAGTTCACACTGAAGGTCTTAGGGGACAATGTTGTCTTCAGGACTGAAGACAAGACCAGCAGAACCGAATCGAAAGCACTAGCCAACGACCTGCGCGCACTCCTTACCGAGGCAGCGAAGAAGCAGGTGAAGGACGTAATGGAAGAAACCCCAATCGACCTAGTCGAGATACTCAACACGACAGAAGAGGTTCTCGCGAAATATGATTGAGGAGCCAGCAATGAGAGCCGAACCAAAGCCACTTCAGAAGAGACTCATGAAAGCGATCGTCCGCGAACGTTTCGGATCGCCAGACGTTCTCCAGATCAAGGAAGTGGAGAAACCTGCTCCGAACGAAGTACGTGGAGTATTGGTAAAGATCTATGCCTCCTCCGTGAATGCCGCAGACAAGCATGACATGAGAGGAGCGTCGTTCGTGATACGACTTGTTGGGCCCCTGTTTCGACTAAGCATGGGAGTCCGCCGGCCAAAAGAGCCCGGACTGGGTACCGACTTCGCCGGCGTGGTAGAAACGGTACGCAACGACGTGACTGAGTTCAAACCAGGAGACGAAGTGTACGGAGTAGCCAACGCCGCTTACGCAGAGTACGGTCTTACACGTGAGAGCAGAATAGCCTTGAAACCGAGAAACAGTTCGTTCGAACAATCCGCGGCGGTTCCGATCGCCGGATTCACCGCGTTACAGGCTCTCCGCGACAAGGGACACGTCAAACCTGGACAGAAAGTGTTGATTAACGGTGCAGGCGGCGGAGTGGGAACTTTTGCCGTTCAGATCGCCAAGGCATTCGGAGCCAGAGTCACCGCCGTGACCAACTCGGCGAATCTAGACATGGTTCGCAAGCTCGGCGCTGATCAAGTGATCGATTACACCCAGGAGGATTACACCAAAAAAGGGGAGGCCTATGATCTGATCGTGGAGATTGGAGCGTCTCATTCCATCTCTGACTACAAGCGCATAATGAATCCGAATGGCACCTTTGTCCTCGTCGGCTTCAAAGACAAGATCGTGAGGCGTCTACTCTATTTCATAATCAGAAGCCGATTCGCGTCACGCGGAGACAAGAAGTTCACGTTTTTCATCGCAAAATCAAACCATGACGACCTCGTCGTCCTGAAGGACCTCATCGAACAAGGAGACATGATTCCTGTGATCGATAGACGCTACCCCTTGACAGAGACAGCCCAAGCTATTCGCTATTTCGAAGAAGGACGCACCCGGGGAAAAATAGTAATCACTGGAGACCATGACACCGACAAACCAGTCTGGTCCGACTCTTACAAACCGCCCGGGAGGGGAATATCGCGATGATTCTTGTTATTGGTGGTTTGAACGGTTTCATAGGCTCGAACACGTCAGAAGCCCTGGTCGACTTGGGCCAGGACTGTGTTGTCACACGGCACGAGAATGCGGACGTTCCTAGTTTCCTTCAGAAGCATATTGATCATCACCACGTATCTATCGAACCTGCGGACTCGACTTCAATCACGGACCTACGAAAGATCGGCGAGAAGCATAGTATCGATGGCATAGTCAACGTCGCAGGGGGATTCGCTTCAGGGGAGGGCCCTCTGCGCGGTCTCAGGGGATACTTCCACATGCTCGATGCCACTTTCCAGGTGGCTCAGGAATGGAAAGTCAAGCGGGTCACATTCTCGAGTACGGGAGGAATGTACCTTGGTCTTTCGGGAACGGTGGACGAAGAGCATCCTATTGGTCTTCAGAGTATGTTCCCTATTCTTGCTTATCAGAAGATTGTCGAGGTGGCCGCAGAACAGTTCGGAAAGAAGACTGGTATCAGCGCTATCTGCGTACGATTGATGGGAATGTTCGGACCTTTTGATGGTGCACAGCTCGGCCTCCCGGCACGTCTCGTTCATGCGGCTGTAAGCGGAAGCCCTCCGAGCTTCGAGGACGTATTTTTCGGTAACGCGGATGATGCGGTAGATCTCTTGTACATTAAGGACATGGCCCGAGCCATCGCACTGCTGCAGACAGCAGAGAAGCTCCAGTACAACGTATACAACGTAGCGTCTGGAAAGGTCACGCCTAATAGAGAACTGGTGAACGCGGTCAAGAGAGTGGTACCCGACTTCAAAGCAGACCTTCCCCCTGGACGCTTTCCATTTCCACCACTTCCTCTCCCAGATACCAAGCGCCTACAGGCGGACACCGGCTTCTCGCCGAAGTTCGACACTCAGTCGGCAATTCAACACTACGCCGACTGGCTCAAGGCTGGAAACCCCAAGTAGTCGGGACCCCTAACGATGCGGCGGGTAAGCAGTCAGTGGTTTGGGGCGCTAGCCCGTCCAAGGTGGGAGCTTCAGTGCACGCTCATAGGCTGCGCGATCATACACCGGGTCATGGTCGCTGTGTGAAATGATAACTTGCTCAAACGGAAGCTTGAGCAATTCTCTCATCGCCGGTAAGGCTCTCTTCTCATGCCATGGTGAAGACCAGATCCGGAGTACTCCGGCCCTTTCGGTCAGTGCGTCTCCAAAAACTATGACCCGCTGCTCGGGCAGCCAGAGAGGTGTCTCTAGCCGCCCTCTTCCATCGTAAAGAGCAACAACGCCTCCCGGAAGCATTCCGTCTGGTTCAATTATCTCTAGTTTATTCTTCGGCACGTCGTCGGGCCAAAAGAGTCTCGGGCCGAAAGCACGGACATGATAGCGGCTGACGAACTCGTCTATGTCTCGGACGTGATCAGGGATGGTTACCGCAGCGATAGTAGGCGGCCTACTGTCTAGACGCTTCCACAATTCTTCGGTGGATGCCTTGGGGACGAGGGGGTCGATGATCAGCTTTTCGCCTCTCGATTCGACGTAGGTTGATGTGACGATCGGCTGCCAGTCATCGCCAGACTTCCAGTGATGATGTTCCGCGCGCCAGATCCATAAGCCAGGTGCTATATCGCGAATCTCAACCTTAGTGGTCACAGACTGCATGATATGTTTTCAAACTCCAGCAGGTAAGATAAGCATTGAGCCGTTCCACGCTGGCAGATTAGAGGATTAGCGAAGCCAGGGCGGACGCAACAACCCTTATTCAGATTCAGCTGCCGAATGGAAATCGTTGCAAAAAATCATCGACGCCCACGTGCACTTGTCCGAACGGCAAGACGACGCCCTGATCCGATTTGCACGGATGAACGGACTGAGATACACTCTAGAAGAGTTGCTAGGAACGATGGAGAGATACGGCATCACACGCGGGCTCCTTCTTAGCCCGCCTTTACAAGGAACTCTCGCCCTTCCAAACGACAAAGTCATCGCCTTGTGCGCACGGAGCGGGGGGATGCTCGCGCCTGTGGTTACGGTTGAGCCCACTGCCAAAGACGTGAAGGCCGCAGTCAAGCTCGCAAAGGAGAACACGAAGGAGGTTAAGGCCTTCAAGGTTAGGCTCGGCTATGTGAAGGCATCAGCGGAAAGCCCGGTGTTCAGCGGGCTATATGACTACGCCGAGTCCGAGGGGCTCCCGGTGCTTTTCCACACGGGGGACACAGCATTCAGCACGGGGGATCTGTCCCGGTCGCATCCGCTGACACTTGACGGACTAGCCAACAAGAGGGAGGGACTGACCATGGTTCTCTGCCACTTTGGTAATCCATGGTTTGAGGACGTTGCCGAGCTCCTCTACAAACACCCGAACGTCTACGCAGACATTTCCGGATTGATTACAGGGAGTAAGGGATACGCCGAGAAATATGTAGAGTGGCTTGGCAAAAAGATCAGCGAAGCGATCTACTTTGCAGGCGGTGCAGAGAAGATAATCTTCGGAACCGACTACCCAGTAACGAAACACTCCGAAGCACTAGACTTGGTAAGGAGATTGGATGTGGAGGAAAGTGACAAGGAGAAGATACTCTGGCACAATGCGGAGAGAGTGTTCCGCCTATGACGGCCCAAGAGAATATCGAGATCATGGACGTTCCTGCTGGGAGGAGACAGGAACTTGACTGGATACTCGAGGAGAGCTTCGAGGGATGGTACCTATGGCATTCGAAGAAGACTCTTCGAGATGTTGAGCTTGTGAGAGCTGCCATGTCATCGGGCAGACCACTCGGATTGGTCATGCTGAAATCTCTCGAGGGAACTGTCGGTTACGTCTACTACATCGCAGTCGCAAGGGCCAGCAGGAACAAGGGAGTTGGAAAACTGCTTCTAGAGAATGCTCTCCAGCTCTTCAAGGCGTCTAATTTGAAGGAGGTTTTCGCCAGCGTAGAGAAGGAGAATGAACCCTCTGAAGCGTTGTTCGCCTCGGAAGGGTTCACTAGGACAAGCTTCGGCGAAGTCTCTAAGAGACATGGGAGTCTTCACGCGGCCAACATGTACAGAGCGATGACAGTCGTTCCTGGCGAGATCTTGCTACGCAAGCCGATCCTCTGAGCACGCAGGATCGTCCGACATCGCGCGTAACCCGAAGACGATGCTACGTCAGGCGAGAATTGGGTTCCGCCATGATGTCGAGCCTTCCAACCTGAACGGGCTTGTGAGGCGGTCAAGGTTAATTGACTCCAGTCAAACCATCGAGCGACTTTGTCAACCCTAGACGATCCAGTTGTATTGAGTACCATCGTTCAGACCGCGGTTATTACTCTGACACTCGTCATCTTCATCCTCTCCTTTCGCAGCCAGAACAAGGCCATCCAAGAACAAGCCTACCAGAAAGTAATGGATGATTATGGTGACGCTATGAGGATGCTGTCTGATAGGCCAGAGTTGTACGCCTTCCAGCTTGAGCTATTCAACAGGAGCGATCGGCCGCTCGGACGGGAACAGAAATCGTTGTCTCGAGAGGATCTGATCATACGAAACTATGCAGTGATGATGTACGGACTCTTCGAAAGAATATACGCTCTATACAATAGAAAATGGATTGACGAAGATACATGGAAACAGTGGGCCGCGTTTCTCGAGGTCGTGGCCTCGCATCCAGTCTTCATGGAAGTTCATCAATGGTCAGGCGAAATGTGGGACCAACCCTTCGTCGACTACGTCGACAACATTCTAGACAAGAAGAACCTCCGAGACTCCTCGAAACAACCGCAGTAACGACAAGTCATCCTCCCGCAACTTAGGCGCGAGCGAACGACTTGAGTCAGACTCTCTCGCGGGTCCTCGAACGAAGGTCGAGCCGATGGCTTATGCGGGGTCTCGCGAGATTTCGATATCCCCCCGGGGGGTCTAGAATAGTTAACAAAAACAAACAAGGAATTGGAACGTGAGAAGGAGATTCTCAAAGCGCAGTAGATCCGCGTGCTTCCATGAAGATTTGTTAGCCCAGAACCGGAAATAGATCCCCTACTTCATGCTTTGAGGACCATCTGCTAATGCCCCTTTATACCGGTATTGGTTGTGCACCGTTATCGTTTGGCAGCCTCCACAACCGTTAACAATCCAGCCATGTAATCCCTGCATCCATTATTGCAACGCTCGAAGAGCCTCCTTATCATAGTCATCTCAATCTCCTGCGCGATGATAGCCGTACCCAGTCTAGCCCATGCTGATGCTGCTAACCCTACCTCGACACTGGCAATCGGGGACTGGTGGAAGTACAATGTTCAAACGCCGCTCGCGGGATTGGTCCTCACTGGCTCACAAACGCAAACGATAGAGTATCAGGCGAACACGACCGCGACGGAATGGACGGCACAGTCGTCCGCATCAGGCACCCTAGCGGGGCTCGGTGTCACAGGTTCATGGGTTCAGGGAGGATTTGGCCATTTAAGGAAGTCTGATCTCGCGGAGGTCTTGTGGGAGTTCGGACCGTGATCATTTACTTCTCCTTCGTCAGCGTTAACAACCCTCCGGTGACAACATACCAGTTCCCGCTCTCGGTTGGGTCTAGCTGGTCTATGAGCGGAGGAACCGACACTATAACGTCGAGCTACTACTACTCCTACAACGCTACGGTTGTTCGCAACACGGTAACGAATAGCACAGACGAAGTATACAACGTGCTTTCCAGTCCTCTGACAACCGTCTCGGCGGGGACCTTCGATTCTTACCAGATAAGAGGGCGAAACCCTGATGGGACCTACACGGACACCTATTACTCGCCCGAGACAGAGAACATTGTCAAGCAGGTCGGCTTCGCGGCGAATGGAACGCAGGAATCTTCCATGACGCTCTCCAACTACGGCGCGTGGCCTTACAAGTCCACGATCGGACTATCAGTCGGAGGAAGCACCTACAATGCTATCGTTGGAACAGATGTATCCACGACGAACGTCCACCAAGACGGACGCTCAATCATCTTCACCGTATCAGGCACCGACACCGTCACAGGCAAAGCCAGCATATGGATCCCGCTCAAAGCAAACAACACAGCCATCAAAGTTTTGGTCGACACAAACTCGGTAAGTTATACTGGAAGTTCAAACCAGACCTTTTACCAAATAACCTTCACTTTCCCACTCTCGACCCACACTGTAACAGTTACCTACTCTAATCCATCCTTCCTAGATCAATACCTGATACCAATCGTGATTGGATTAGTTGCAACGGCAGCAGTAATCATCCTCGCTGCAATATTGCTGGTATGGAGAAGTAGAAAACAACCTCAGCCCGCTACCTTCCCGCAACCGCCACCATCAACCCCTCCGACTCCGGCCGAGACCCCTCCCTCATCGCAACCACCGCCCCCGCAAAGCAACAATCCATCCTAGTATCGCTTAGAACTGGAAAAAGATCTCTTACCATGTGTCCCGAAAAGCAGCTGCCAGTGCCTACCCTCTGCTCGCAACGGGTTTAGTAACCGTAAATTGGTAAGAAAACGAGGCAGGATGCCGAAATTAATAATATGTGTCCGACGAGAAATGGTAACTATCACAAGGGTCCGGATTCTTTGAGGTAGGCGAGTACCTCGCTCGCGTTCTTGTTGGGCGGGAATACTGGATAGAAGATTTTCTCGATTCTGCCCTTGCTAACGACGAGACTGAGCCGTCTGATACAGACTGGGGGAACCAATCCAACAGGAGATTGTACCTTGAAAGTTGGGAGGTGTAGAGCTTTTGTGAGCCGTAGATCTTCATCGCTAAGTAGTTCGTACTGAAGCCGATTACGTTGCCCGATCTCGACGAGATCCTCGTGACGTTGAGAACTAACTCCAAATAATCTGATTCCCCGCTTTTGAAACTCTGAGGTTGCGTCCCGGTAATCACAGAGCTGGGGAGTGCAACCCCGCGCCCCAGGTATCAGACTCCAACCAGTCGGGTCCGGAACGCCGGGTCGACCAGCAGCAGGAAAGAAGAAGAGAACCGTCCGCTCTCGAAAGGCAATCTGAGAAAGGTCGACAGCACTATTGTTGGAGGACTGCAGGGTAATAGCTGGCAGCCTCATACCCACTAGGTGTCGACAAGCCCTATCGTCCACCGGAACTGGCAATCCGGCCGGAAGGGGAGCGTAAGGATCACTGAACTCGAGACCCATGCTGCGACCGCACTGAACAGTTCGGTCGCGGGATATTTATGCCGACAAAGGTTGGAGATGTCTGGAGTCAAACGCTTAACTGCCGACTATTTGCACCCTCACTTTCGTTCGCGTGTCTGAGCAATAGCCGAATGCTGGCTCAATGCCAAGAATGTCGGGTCAGCGGAGCGACTGGCGCGACCGCCTACACGCTAACCCATCTCGAATGGAACAAGAACTCGCGTTCAAGCTGCAAGAAGACGGGATTTTCTACCAGACACAGGTCGAGATACCTGTAACAACAGCAGACTTCTACTTCCCAACACAACCCAGACGACTAATCGTGTTCGTCGACGGCCGGGTCCACGTTGGAAAGACCCAGAGTATCAAAGACGAAGAACTACGAACCCTACTAAGAAAGAAAGGATACCGAGTCCTAGAACTATTCTACGACAGCTACTCAGACAAGAAAAGAGACGAACTCTATCGTCAAATCCTGGCCAGTTTGGGCATTTAGAATCAACCCTGAGCAAACTCGCTGAAGGCATGATTTGTGAATTAGCCGAATTATCGAAGTCTTGAGTTGACCAAATACTCTTAAGAAGGCAACTCATTGGAAGATTCTTAATATGCCTACGGCATCGGTGCTAACTATTCTCGCTAGCGTATTCGTGCTGGCAATCACGTTCCATGCCTCGGTCTCTGCCTCGGTAGAATCCAATCCGTATGTGGACTCGAAGAACCAGTTTTCCATAAACCCGCCCAGTGGATGGACCGTGGATTCGAGCGGTGCCTATGGAACCGCGGTCATACTATACGGTCCAACTGACTCCAATTTCAGAATAAACATGAACCTCATAATTGAGGCCACCTCTCTGAGCCTAACTGCCTATGTCTCCTCGGCCAAGTCCCAACTTTCAAGCAGTTTGACAAGCTATCAACTGGTCTCGGAAACCTCGACCACGATCGGAGGAGTCGCCGCCGACGAGCTGGTAAACACGTTCACGCAAGGATCCTATAGCGTAGAAGACAAGCAGGACATATTGGTTCAAAACCAGAAGGCATACGTTATCACTTCCACGGCGCTACAGACAAACTATGGCACTTATCAGCCAGCATTCGATGAGAGCGTTCAAACATTCAAACTAACAGGAACAGCGTTCCCATGGACGACCGTCATAATCGGTGCCGTCATCGCTGGAGGCGTGGCTATTGGTCTGACAATCTTCTTCGTGAGAAGAAAGGGCCAAGTCAATGTCCCTCCTGCGATGCCACTGCCTCCACCGAGTGCCCCTCCAGCGTAATCGTACTCGAGCAATCTCTCATAGCGCTTGGGCCTGGTAACAGGCCTACCGTTACAGGTTCAGCAGTGCGAAAAAGGGGTCTGTCTTGGGGACGAAGCAAGATCGTAGCAGTATTCCTGGTACGTGTTTTCGGCCCGTTAGCGCTTTTTAGGTAAAGGCCTGATCGTCTTGAAAGACGGTTATATGCACAGAATGGATCATGAGCCCGTGTTGCAGCGTGAAAGGAGACAAATCTTGTGACTGAAACAGCCGGGCTAGATGTGGATTCTGACTGGAAGAGATTCATGCGGAAGCATTGGAGGACAGTTGCCACGTTTGTGGTGGCGGGCATTTTGGCGGTTGCGAGTGCGATCTATGTTTTCTTGTGGTTCGTGGGAAATGCTCAATCGACCGGCTTAGTGCCTAGGACCCTCGGTCTCTGGACGATGGGGAACTTGGTGAGCTTCATTCTGGACGCGATTTTCTGGGAGCTTCTCTTGGTCGGAATCCCCGTTGTTGTGGCTGTGGTGGGAGGCTGGCTGTTGTGGAAGAGACTATCTGACGAGGAAATGAAAGGATATCGGCTCTTTCGCAAGCGCTCACGAACGACAAGGGGCGGTGGCGGAGTATCGCTGTTTTTCTTCATCACATTCGCCATCAAGGTCTACCTTGATGGAAACTGGAATGTTCCCATCTCAACCTGGACCCTGGACTACGTCGTGGGTTCTATGGTTCTGATTCTAGAATGGACTCTGATCATCCTAGGAATTCCCGCGGCCATAGCAGTTGTTTGGTGGACTCGTCACGTGATGAAGAAGCCCTAGTCTGCCTCTGATACCCCCTACAGGTCTTCTCTTCGCGTGATCGCGTCTCCTGCTCTGTTGAGTAGTAGGTTGATCGATAAGCCAGTGAAGACAATCGAGGCCAACACCAAGCCTGTAGCCAATATTGGAAGCGCGGCTGGTCCCGTTTCTGATGCGAGCGCCTCTGAAACCAACACCAGCAGAATGATCGGCGAGACCATGATCAGGTTGATGATTGTCTGAAAGAGGAACCTCCGGATGTCAGCTAGCTCTTGTGCCTGAGACGACAAGATATCATCCGCGGAGCTCTGACCATATCTTGACGCAAACCACATTCCACCAGCCATTGTGATTCCTGCGATTTCCAATGCTCCTGGAAGCGCCAGCACCACGCCCAGCACCAGCGACGGTGAGGACAGCTGGCCTAAGACCAAAGGCACGCCAACCGCCGCATGCTGACTGGCGATGATTTCAGGATCCAGAGTCGCTCTTTCTCAATCCAGCGGGACGCTGTCCCGGACCCGAACGATCCGATGATGAAGAGAATGAAGAGAAACGAGGTCGGCGAGGACTGGAAAGATCCGGAGAGTGCGTAGATGACTAGGAACCCTGAGAGGAACATGGCGTTGATGAAGAGCGCCCGGGCTTCTCGGGTCCTGCTGATCAGAATCTTCTCTTTCAGCCGCACGATCGACCAGATCGACCTCCCACGCGGGTCCAGCCGAGAGGTTTGGTTCGGGTGGTCGAATTTTTCCCCGCCTGGCGTTGAGACTTCGAGAAGTTCGTAGAAATGTCCGCGTGCCATCCTTACACCGAGAACCAGAAACCCTCCAAGCCAAGCAAACAGCAACAGAAGATCCACGATATAGTCGAGCCCTCCCGGAGTCCCGCTGACAAGACCGACGCTGACAATTGCAGCAAGTCCATTCGGCAGGACCCTGGTAACTTCCGCAATCTCGACGGGGATTCCGGGAATCAGTAGTGTAATCGGAAGCAGACTCAGAACCAAGACAAGTACGATGAACATGTTTCTCCAAAGTTTCTTCCGTTCCCCGATTCCGCGTCCTAGCGAGAGCGTGATGTCCGCTGCGAGCAGCAATCCGATTACGAGGAAGACTAGGGTTACGAGCCCGGCCAGAATGGCGGTAGTCATTGGAGTGTGATAGTATGCTGAGAATCGCAGGTAGAGGACGATAATTGGAGGAAACCCGAAAAGCACAGTCGTGAGGGAGTTGAGCAGGACCTTGGCTGCGAAGACCTCCCGCGGTGGCACTGGAGAGGTAAAGACGTAGTCGACATCGCTCGCACTAACAGGCAACCCTCCTCCGTTGAAGCCACTCTGTATCAGTCCTACAAGGTAGAGTGCGAGGACGAGACTGCCAGCAACTTCCGAAAGTCCGGTAGTTAGGCCAACTCTGTTCGAGAACGAGAGGTATGTGGAGCTGCCGAAGAGGATGAAGATTACCGAGAACGCTTCCCCGATAATTAGTCCTAGAATTGTAGCCTTGGTGAATCGCCCCTTTACCCAGTACCGGACCAGAATTCCAACGGTTCCGAGTGGACTCGTAACGCTCATCGTCGGGCCGGGTCCTCGCCCTTCTCCTCTGTCAACCGCAAGAAGACGTCTTCTAGTCTCGCATCGCTCGCAGTATTCGCCATATGCCGAAGACTCTCAATATCGCCCACCGCCACGATCTTCCCATGGTCGATGATCGCGATCCTTCCGGCGTGCGTCTGAGCCACGTCGAGATCATGCGTTGACAGTATCGTAGTGACGCCTCTCGCCGTCTGTCCGCCAATCCAGTCCTTGACCGAGACGCGAGTCTTTGGATCTAATGCTGTCAAAGGCTCATCCAACACCAGAACCTGGGGACTGTGCAGACTCGTAGCAATCAACGCCACTTTCTGCTTCATCCCCTTTGACAACGTTCCAACCAGACTGTTCCGTTTCTCCTCCAAGCCGAAGCTCTTTAGCGACTCGGAAATCTCCCGGTCGAGAAGATCATCCGAAACGCCTCGAATCTTCCCAACAAACTGTAGAAACTCTTGTGTGGTAAGCCCTGTGTAGAGGCTCGGGTTCTCTGGTAAGTATCCGATCATCTTCTTCGCCTTCTCCGGGTCCGCGACAATGTCGATCGCTCCGATTCGGATCGTCCCGCTCGTGGGTCTGAGAATTCCGACGAGAGTCTTCAGAAGAGTACTCTTGCCCGCTCCGTTCGGTCCGAGGAGTCCGAAGACTTCGCCTGAAGTTATCTTGAGGGAGACGTTGTCGAGAGCGACGAGGGTTCCGTAATGTTTCGTAAGGTTCTCGATGGATATCTCGACCATGCTCGTCGACCCTTTCTGGAGGACCGATGAGCAAGACATGTAGCGATACTTAACGACCAGCTCGACGCATCACGAAACCCATCCTCGTCCAAGCAGCTAGTATCGTCATTGTTGACACTGACTTTCCAATAAGACAGAGAAAGAAAAAGAGGAGAGTGTAATTCTTGATCAGGCGATAGTCTAGTGGTGAATCAGTCCGTGACCAGTGCTCTGGCCGCTGAAGCTCTCGTGGCCCCGGTGAAGCGCATCGTAGTGGACCCCGCACAAGGTCTTGCCGCAGCTGTTGCAGAACTCCGTCGCCCGCTCGGTGCAGCGGTTGCTCGTCGCCATTGTCTCGTCGAACGAGCCGAACCCACCAGTCTCCATCTCTTCGCAAGTCTTGGTCTTCAGGCTCTCATGAGCACCATGCTCATGGGTTGGACTCCCGAAAGTGGTCGGCTGATGCGCTGGGGTTGGATGAGTGCTCGTAGTAGTGTGCGGATTCGGATGGGGCGTACCAGTGTGATGCTCTGGATTGGTATGCGCGTTGTTCTTGGGTTTCGTCTTGGGTTTCGTCTTGGATTTCATGTCGACTCATCAACGAAAAATTCACGGCCGGTCATAGTCTATTTCTAACCCATACTCTTCGAACTCAGTAACAACCGACTCCCTAGATGCTGATCGTGAACAGCTTCCCGATTCTCACAAGTCTTAAATCGAAATGCTTCGCGGGCCGAGTTTCAGGCGCGTGAGTGGGGCCTCCCACCCGTTGCGCCTTGCAAGAAAAACCCCGGAGTAGGGAGGCAGATTGATCAGACCAGAAAATAGAAGACCATGGGTTCCTAAAACCGCAGAACTCACGCTTACTGCCGGCCTAGCGGCTATCTACGCCATCACAACTTATCTCCCGCTGAGCAAGTTCATAGGCGGACCGGGATTCATCACTCTCGAAATCGTCATGCTCCCAATAATCGCCGCACTATTGAGACCACCTCTTGCACTAGCAGCGGTCTTTGTAGGCAGTCTCGTAGCGGCGCTGGGGCAATCCAGTTTCACCTTCACCTTTGGACCCGTCGGACTCCTCATCCCCTTGATCGCTGTTGCAGCCGGAAGCATTGCTTTCCACTACCGCCTCGGACCCATCGTCCCCTGGGCCTATATCCTAGCAGGCGCAGTATACTACGTCGCACTGTCCAACGGCGGAACGCTTCTCTGGCTCGCCCCCTACTTTCTGGTAATAATCTCCCTCCCCGTAATCTTCAGAATCCGGGACAATCCTCGCATAGGACTACTCTCCTTCTACACAGCCATGGCCGAACAGGTCACCCTAAACATCCTCAGCATCAGCATTCTAGGCCTAACTGGGGCGTTCTGGATAGGCGTCACACCATTGATGTATGCCGAGAGAACTCTCGCAACGATAGGTGGAGCAACGGGAATCGTTGCCCTTAAATCGGGACTGGGAGGCAGACTCGACCTAACAGAGCGGTCGCCGAGGGAGGTGAGACAGTAGAAATGTGTGTTACACCAGTCGTGAAATGCTGGCATTGTGGAGAATGGTTCGTCAAGAAATCTAACAGAGAGAGCTTCGAGGCATGTCCGAGCTGTGGAAAGGGCTTCGAACAGCTCAGCCCTGAGGCACAGCGTGCCGTGAAGGCTACGCTAGCGCCATTCTTCGAAGTACCTAGGCTGAAGGCAGAGCAGATCGCAGCCTAGGTTGCCTCCATTTTTTGAACTAGCAAAAACTCAACCATTTTTCCATTTGTTTTACGAGGCGCGTCGGTAGGACTGTTACCAGATTTTCAAGGCATGGGTTAGGTGTGGAATTTGACCAACCATGAGCCTCCTAACACTCGGTTTTAATGAAGTCGAAGAAGAAAGCTAAGACCCGTTCAAAATCTAAACCTCGTGCCAAATCGAAGGCGCACACAAAGAGCAAGACTCATGCTCGCACCGGGACGAAGGCGGCTCACCCAGCCATCGTCGAATCGATTCCTAGCCCGAATGTCACTCTCAATCCTGCACTGAAGACGTGTCAGGAGGTAGAAGTCGGCGACATCGGCGGATTCGGCAGTCCAGATGAACTGGAGGAGCATGAGAAACGTTGCGCCGAGCCAGCCATAGAGTTCTGCAGCAACTGCGGCAAGAACCTGTGCCGCAACCATTACGATCTGATCCATAGAGACCACGATAGCAGCGGACACTCCACCAGCTCCAGCATGACGCAGCAGTAGAAGACCCCGGGGCAAACCCTGAGAGTCCCCTGTGAAACGCCCTAGAATCTGCTTAGGATCAAAAACCTGGGCATAGTCATGTTAATCCTCTGAGATCAGCGACGATAATCCAGCCGTCGAGTCTAACATCATCCCGTAAAATCTTTAATGGTCCAGAATTCAAGAATATTTCTAGAATCGACCCATCCTCGCGTGACAGATCGGGCTGGATCTTATTTCCGGTTCTAGGCTAACGGCCAGAAACTTCTTTTCTCGTTAGTTGGGCCGCAACAA
>VBBB01000131.1 GCA_005882955.1 Candidatus Bathyarchaeota archaeon
AACGCGGACCCAGTCAAGATCTCTCGAAAAATAGCCGAAGCCGCGCGAGACAGTCAAGGTTCATCTCTCTTCGGGACCCGAAAGAAGACCACTCCAGATCTCGCAGCGTTTGTTAACGGCATAATGGTGCGATACTTCGACTACAACGACACGTACCTGTCCAAGGAACCCGCACACCCCAGCGATAATATCGGACCATGCTTCTCCGTCGCAGAATCAGAGCGGGGAACTGGAAAGGACCTTTTGCTCTCGATTATTCTAGCCTACGAGATTCAGTGCAGGCTCTGTGACGCAGCCGATATCAGACATCGAGGCTGGGACCACGTATGCTACGGTCTACCATCAACCGCTCTCGCTGCAGGCAAACTCATGGATCTGGATTCCGAACATATGACTCAGGCGGTGAATCTCGCCGTGAACTCTCATATCACGATGAGACAGGTGAGGGCAGGAGAGCTATCCATGTGGAAGGGATGCTCCTTTGCTAACGCTGCCCGAAATGGGGTCTTCTCCGCTCTGCTCGCCCGGGAAGGCATGACAGGTCCCTCACCCATCTTCGAGGGAGAGATGGGATTCTTCAAACAAGTCTCAGGACCCTTCGAGATGAACATTGACGACTTCGGAGGAAAAAATGGATCATTCAAGATCGCAGAAACATATCTCAAATTCTTCCCCGCAGAGATCCATTCCCAGACATCCATCTGGGCCGCACTAGAGGCGAGAAAGGAGATCGAGAATCCAGACCATATCGTCTCGGTGGAGATTGCTTCGCACGAAGCCGGCTACACAATACTCGGCAAAGATCCTGAGAAATGGAATCCACTGACGAAAGAGACTGCGGACCACAGCCTCCCATACATCGTGGCGATAGCCTTGCTAGAAGGAAAGATTGACAATTCAACCTATAGCGAGAAGAAGTACCGAGACCCGAAGATTCTCGACTTTCTGAAAAAAGTCACAGTTGTCGAAGATAAGACGCTGAGCTCAAGGTATCCGGAAGCAGTGGCGAACAGGGTTACGGTGAAGCTCTCATCTGGAAAGATTGTGTCGAAACAGGTCGACTATCACAAGGGCCATCCTAAAAATCCGATGAGTGACCAGGATGTTGAGGAGAAGTTCCTGAGGCTTACAAGGAAGATTCTGGATAAGAATCATGCCAGAAGAATACTTGACGCTGCCTGGAACCTTGAGAAGGCCAAGGATCTCTCGAAAATGGTCGCTATGATGACTCTACGCTAGGCACTTTTTTTCTCATCTGTTGCTCGGATAGCTGAGACGTTTTCCTTTCCAGATGTCGGGGTCTCCCCAGAGTCCCAGACGCCAGGCGTTGAACTCCACAATTTGCGAATGGTCGATGAAGAGATTCACATCCTTTCCGAAAGTCTTGAGGTACCATTTGAAGACCGGCGGGTCCGAAGCCTCAAACATCCAGGTGTGGTAGCCGAACTTGTCCACGAGCTTCTTGACCACGTCCTTCCGCCACTTTCCAGGTGGAAGATCTTCCGTGATTCCTTCTGATTCGAGCATGAGAATCTTTGCGCCCGCGTCGAGATGCGCAGCTGTCTCTTCGACCACATCTGCGAAAGTTCTCATTTTCGTCTTGTAGCCTACAATGTGGGTTCCAGCACCAGCGCCTATCATCATCGAGACCTCTGGTTTGGCCTTCATTCCTAGATTCTGCACCTGCTTGACGATCGCGACCTTGTCTTGCAGCTTGATGGGTGCGAGGCCGCTGGAGACTTCGACCATGTCAAATTCTAATGATTTGCATTCCTCTAGATACTTGTCGACCGCCTCAGGTCCCTGGACGATTACCCGTTCAACGAATCCTCCGGTTGAAACGTAGACGTGGTGCTCGTGGCAGAGCTGGATAATCTTCCGCGTCTTCTCGCGGTCGAGCAGGCGCATGCTTCCACCTGCGAATTTGAAGCCGTCAACATACTCTCCCCAATCGTCAAGGAGGTCGCTGAGATATCCATATGTGACGGGAGTGTAGTAGGGACCTCTGAACTCGATAACCCCGGTCTTCCGGGGCTTCTCGGGCAGTTCGTTTAGTTTGACAAAATCGAAAGTCTTACTCTGAGAACTCATCAGTCGAAGGGCCTCTCGCTCTTCGCGGTTGGTTGGTAACGTATGTTTGGTTTTCGGTAGCAATCTTGCGATGCGAATCTAATCAAGCAAAGTATGCTTGCAGAAGGATGAAATTGCTAGTTGTAAACGTCGAAACGATTAGTTCCGGATGTGGCTGGCGACGAAGTGTTTGTCGACGTCTTCGGCGATGAGGTTGTATGACTTGACGAGCTTCCGGATCTCAGATTCAAGCGGATCCTCCTTGGCCTTCTTCTCGTCAAGAGGAACTCCGACTATCATGCAGAACCACTCGGCCAGCTCCTTAGAGTCGGCGAAGACAAACATGTTGCCGTCGCTGGTTGCGACCGTCCATCCGTTCTCCACTTGGTCTATTTTGTAGGATGCTCGAATCGTTCTAATCGTCGACTGCTTGTCCATGCTTGCTTACTCTCCATACCACGACTATGAGCCTATTCCGGACTTCCGGCTGAGATTCTACCTTGAGTAATTCCTGACGGAATCGAGAACATTAGAATGGTGTTCCCAGCGTGAAAAAGCTAATACTATGAGAATCATCTTCAAGGTCGTCTTAGTGAGCATGTCCACGATCAAAACAGCCGAATTCTCCCGGGTTGCATCAACGTCCGAGATACCTCCAGGCATAATGAGGAAGGTAACCGTGGACGGCCAGGACATAGTACTAGCAAATGTCGACGGAAAATACTTCGCTATCGGAGATGTCTGCACTCATCAAGACGGACCCCTCGACGAGGGGACTCTCGACAACTATGAGGTCGAGTGCCCATGGCACGGTTCCCGGTTCGACCTGAGGACGGGCGCTGTTATAGAGGGCCCGGCTGGAAACCCGGAACCCACCTACGAAGTCAGGATTGATGGCGAAAATATTCTCGTCAGAGCAAAATAAGACGCAAGGAATTCCCAGTGCAATCGTTCTAACCCTCCACATACTTTACTAAGGAAATTCTTGTCGGGAGTCTCGTCAATCTTAGCTCCTAGCCCTACCGAGAAATGCACCCCAAGTTCGTAACAATAGTGCTTTCGGTTACAGCGGTGCCATTGTCACGATTCATCACGGGATTCTTGCACATATGGCTATGGTGCAAGAGGATTGCGCTAACTTTCTTGTAAGACTGTTATCTTTTCTTTTTTTACTAACTATTGTTTTTCTGTTATCTTTTTCTCGCCCCCCGGGGTGTGTCAAAACAAAAACACTCCTTCGCACTTTCATCGCCGAAACAACCCTTTAACCCGGACAGTACATGAATATCCAATGTCAGTCCTTGTTCCCAAACCCTGAGCGCCTTCGTATAGGTTGTAGCGGCTGGTCCTACCAGGACTGGGTCGGACCCTTCTATCCGAGAGACGCAAAACCCGGCGACTATCTCAAACTCTATTCAAACGTCTTCAACGCTGTCGAAATAGACTCCACATACTACCGCACACCCTCACCACTAATGGTCGCCAACTGGCGGAAAATAACCCCGGAAACCTTTCTCTTCACCGCCAAGTTTCCGAAGAAAATAACTCATGAGCTGAAGTTGCGAGACAGCCTCGCACAACTAGAACGTTACTACAAGTCCATCTCAGAACTAAGAAGAAGCTCGGTCCGCTGCTAATACAGCTTCCACCCTCCTTCAACTACAAGAAAGACAAGGAAGCCCTGGAAATCTTCGTCGGACAGGTCGACCAGAAATACAAACATGCGATAGAGTTCAGAAACAAGTCCTGGTTCAAACCAGAGATCTACAAACTACTCGAAAGCAAGAACGTAGCATTGGCATGGTCGGAGAACCAGTACGCATCCACACCCCCAGAAGCAACCTCTGACATAGCCTACCTCAGAATGGTGGGAGACAGAACCATCACCAACTTCGGCGGCACACAGAAAGACCAGTCACAAGTACTCAAGAAATGGTACGACACACTCGAAGAAAAATCGAACCTCTTCAAACAAGGATTCATCTTCTTCAACAACCACTTCGCAGGATTCGGACCCGGAAGCGTCAACGAGTTCCGACGACTAGCCGGTCTGGCTGAGATGGACTGGAAAGCAATGAAGACAGAGCCCGGACCCTTACAGAGCAGCATCAGCCAGTTCCAACAATAGCGGCCCTGTGAGCACTCCGTGAATGATAGCATTCAACGCTCAGAGCCTCGTGAGTCAAGCCGGATGGAGGCCTTCAGCGACGGTGTCTTCGCCTTCGCGATGACCCTACTCGTGCTAGGACTTAGAGACCCTACGATCGGTTCGACCGGTTCTCTGCTCCAAGGACTGTTCGGCGAATGGCCGGCCTTCCTCGCCTTTGGAATAAGCTTCACAACAATTCTTGTAATGTGGATGAACCACCATCGACGGATCCTTCATGATTCTCAACGGACTGCTACTCTTGGCCACGACACTGATTCCCTTCACAACATCCCTAGTCGCGGACCACATCCAATCCTCGGACTCGGGAACAGCCGCCGAAGTCTACTCCGGAACATTCCTCTTCGTGGCTCTGGCCTGGAATCTGCTCTGGCAATATGCAATCAGACATCCCGGAGTGCTGGCGAGCAGTGTTACCGAGGCAGAGATCGAAACGACCACGCGTCAATTCATTTTCGGACCAGTGCTTTACGTCGTCGCGTTCATAGCGGCGTTTTTCAGCGGCATCGCGAGTCTCGCCATCATCCTGGTCGTACTGGCGATCTACGCGTTCTTCGCGGCCATTACGACCATCGGGAGAAGAGGCGTCGGAAATGTTCAGGGTTGATCGTGGTCTAGCTTGAAGAGAACAGTTTTTCCTGCCCATATTTTGTAAGAGTCCATCTACCAACCCTGCCAGACTGCGACGCGGTCACTACC
>VBBB01000075.1 GCA_005882955.1 Candidatus Bathyarchaeota archaeon
GAGAAGGTTGTCGAGGACTTGAAGAAGAGAGCAAAGGCTGGCAAAGTTACGGAAGCCTCCCAGAAGCCGAACAGGCTAGCGATCGACGATGCAAAGACAGACTTTGCAGTCGTCTCTCCCAAGGCACCGACCGTGGTTGAGGAATTCCTCGGCAAGACCCGGATAAAGTTCTACAGGACCATCGATGACGCACTGGGGTCAATGGACACGAAGTTGTACGAGCGAGAGGTTGCCATCATCCCGTACGGGTCCTCCACCGTTCCCATCACCTCCTGAGCATGAACCGAGTTTCAGGAAAGACTTCCTAGAAATCGTCCAATAAACGGGTGCGAAACACGCTTTACAAGAAGGTCGGCTCAAGTTTTGTTCTCCGCCTAGAACAAGGCGACGACATACTCAAGTCGCTGCGAGAATTCGCCAACGCGCAAAGAATCCGCGCATGTTTCTTCGAAGGAATAGGCTCATTGTACAAAGCTGTACTTGGCCACTACGACTTCAAAGACACGAAGACCTACAAGTATGAGACGTTCGATGAGGACTTGGAGATCCTTACACTATCCGGAAACGTCTCGACGATGAATCGACAAGCTTTGCCTCACGCACACGTCACTCTGGGACGCCGAGATTTCTCGGTTATCGGAGGACATCTCGAGGAAGAATCCCTCGCAAACATGGTCGAGGTGTACCTGACTAAGCTTCCTGGGAAACTATTGAAGGCCAAGGACAAAGACGTCGGGCTTAACCTACTTCAGTTGCCCCGCAAATTCTAAAGGCCCCAGAGAGTGTAACGCGGGAGGGGACACCGGTCCGTTCCCGTTCCAAACGTCTCACTGGACCATCTAGCCTATTACGAGAAGGAGCCGCCATGCCAAGTTGTCCCCCCGGATGCTGCCATGGCTAAGAAGATCGGCGCGCGGATGATTCTATACCTCTACCTGGCAGTGTTCCTTACTCGTATAGGATTCGGCTCGGTGACGATACTATTTCCGTTATACTTGCCCGCTGGAGCCTTCCAGGTCGGTCTAATCCTGGCGCTCTACCCTATCGCTGAAGCTGTTTCAGCCATGCCTGTCGGTAGACTAGCAGATCGTATCAGCAGGAAGAAGCTTCACTTAACTGGTATGACACTCATCACAATTCTGACCGCAGCAATAGGCTTCACAAGGAACCTACTGAACGTCTCCGTACTCCACGCTCTGATGGGTGTGTCTGCCGCTATGGCGGCGGTGACATCTCTCACCCTTCTCGGTGACGCCACCAAACAAACTAATCGAGGGAAGAAGATGGGAGGCTTCGACCTGGCCAACCTGGGCGGATATGGGCTTGGTTTCGGGGTTGGGTCTGTTCTCGTCACTGCATTCGCGTCTAGACTGTCCTATGCTTTCTGGGTAACCTCAGGAATATTCCTGTTCACGTCTATTCTTGCCACAAAGTTCCTCGTGGAACCCGTCAGGAGCGATGAGCTCAATCAGCCTGGGATGCGCCGGCGTCGGATAGGATCGAAGATTCGGCCAGTCTTGCCGGTGTGGCTTGGTCAGACGATTATTCTTGGAATGTATTTCCTTCTGCCTAAAGCATTCAAGGACGCGAACATTACCATTACGGGGGAGTTGCTGATTTTTCTCGGAGTGATTGGAGGGTTGTTTGCTCTTGGGGCCATAATTTTTGGCCATATATCTGACAAGGTCGGCCGGACGAAGATAATGGTGCTCGGGGCTATTGGAGAGTTTGGCTTTCTAGTCCTTTTCGGTTTGTCCTTCCCCTATTTTCTAACACACAACTTTCTGACATACGCTTTGATTCTTGCCCCGCTATTTTTCTTGGCTTCAGCAATTGCTCCCGCGATTCTCAGCTATGTCAGTGATATTTCCGGCAAAGCGAGACGGGGATCGGCAAATGGCCTCTACAGTGTTGTGCTGAGTGTCGGGATGGCCATCGGGAATATTCTAGGCGGCTTTGTATCGGAGTTCGGCGTACAGTGGATCTTCTTCGCCGGTGCCGGAATCCTGTTCCCCTCAATAATAGTCTCATCCTCTCTGTTGAGGAAGAAGTAGATCAGGATCTCTTCAGATTTCGAAAAAAAGGACGAGTTTTGGATAGGCTGCGCGACTAGGCTACTAGGGATTTCTTCAGGGCCTCGCACACTCGGACCACTTCGTCTTGGGCGAGGGTCGGGTACATTGGTAGGCTCAAGACCTCGTTTGAGAGCGACTCACTCAGCGGGAAAGCTCCTTCCGCATAGCCGTACTTCTCTCTGTAGGGAGCTTGTAGATGGATCGGTCTCGGATAGTGTATGCCGGTCTCTATTCCATTGTCGGCGAGGCGTTTTTTCACTTGGTCCCGGAATTTCGTCCTGATTACGAACAAGTGGTAGACGGCCTTTTCGAAACTTTCCTCTAAAGGTGGAAGAATGATGTCTGGCACATTTTCGAGCTCTTTTCTGTATTGCTCGGATATCCGTCTTCTTGCCTCGTTCCAAGCCTCCAGTCTCTTCAGCTGGATTCTTCCAATGGCAGCGTTGACTGTGTTGAGCCTTGATGTGAAGCCTATTCGACCGTGATAGTATTTGCTATTCTTGTCCCGGCCACAGTCTCTTATACTCCGTGCCACATCGGCCAGTTCCTCATCATTCGTTGTTATGATGCCCCCGTCACCGCCTACGGTCATGTTCTTCGCGGGATAGAACGAGAAGCATCCGGCATCACCGATAGAACCAACCTTTCGTCCCCTGAATTCGGCACCGTGAGCCTGGCAAGCATCTTCAATCAGGCTTAGGCCTGACTCAGCCGCAAGATCATGGAATTCATCAATTCGAAATGGGTGTCCGTACAGGTGCACAGGCATGAGTGCGCGAGTCTTGGACCCGATCTTTGCTCGGGTCTTGTGAGGGCTCAAGTTCATTCCTGAGTCTTCAACGTCAGCGAAAACGGGATCCGCTCCCGCGTGAACAATCGAGTTTGCTGTAGCGATGAAGGAGAATGGTGTCGTGATGACTTCGTTGCCATGCCCGACGTGTAGGGCTTGAAATGTAATTGAGAGGGCTGCGGTTCCGGAGGCAGTAGAGACGGCATACTTCGTGCCACAGTACTTTGCGAACTCCTCCTCAAATTTGAAGACACTCTCGCCCATGACCATCATCTCGTTCTCAAGGGCGGCGACGGCTGCTGCCTTCATCTCAGCGTCGATGATTGGTGATGCGAGATGTATCCTCTTACGTGGCTCGGCGCGAGCTTGACTCTCTGATTCGACTAATGCCGACGCAGGCAATGGAGCGTTCTCTGTCACTATCTTGTTCAGCGTCCTAGTTATGGAATGATTTCGCATGGTCCGACTGATTAATCCTTTCCTCTGGAAAGGGCATTCTTAGATATTCCGCAAGATAACGATATCTAGAGATTGACGGTGCGCGCTCGCACTCTCTCCCCCAAGCGTAGAGGGGCGACCCGTTGGATTTTCAACTCTACCGATAGCTTAATTCCCGCTTTCCCAATGATCCGCAAGACCGTCATCTAACTATGACGCTCGTATACGCTTGTATCGCTCCTCATGGCGGAGAAATTATTCCAGAACTAGCTTCGAAAGCGATGTTGCCTAAGTTCGAGGAAACACGCGCAGCGATGCGGGTTCTCGCGAAGAGAATCTCGGAAACCCATCCACAGACGGTTGTAATTGCTAGTCCCCACAATCTCAGGCTGGTATCGAGAATCGCCGTCGTGGTTTCTGAAAATTCCTCGGGAACTTTGGAGGGCTCTTCAAATCGGTTTGTGTCCCTTCGCGCCCAATGTGACATCGACTTTGGGAGGATCCTGCTTCGACAAGCTGAGAAAGAGGGCCTGCCGGTGGTCGGAGCAAATTACGGGACTGCAACCGGATCCTCATCCGACATGCAGATGGATTGGGGGACACTCATCCCGTTATGGTTTGTTTTGAAGGAACAGAAGTTGAAGCCAAAGATTTTGATAGTTACGCCGTCTCGCGAGATCCCTCTTCGAAAGAACTTTGCCTTCGGCCAACTACTCGGTCGGCTCATGAATAAGGACCGGAAAAGGAAGTTTGTCTTCATTGCGAGCGCGGACCAAGGTCACGCTCACTCTCGGACAGGACCCTATGGCTTCAGCCCAGTCGCCGCCAAGTATGATGATTTCGTGCTAAAGGCGATACGGGAGAATTGTCTGAAAAGAATTTTGACATTGAAGCCCAGATTCGTCGAAGAGGCTAAGCCGGATAGCCTCTGGCAGATTGCCATTCTAGCTGGAATAAACGAAATAGTTCCGCTACGATCTCGACTATTATCGTACCAGATCCCCAGCTACTATGGAATGGCCTGTGCTGGATTCGAGCCAAACTAACGCGCTCTCGCTCATCCATGAAGGAGTGTCATCCTGTCTTTCTCTCGCGAACCTAGAGCCGGCTACCTAGAATTCTCGCGCTCGTATGGTTCGCTCGACTATTTCGAATGCTTTTGGTCCTAGGTTGCCCTTCACCAAGTAGCTCTGGAGTCCGTCGATCTTCAAGAGTTTCCCTATTGCAAGACCAGTCACAAATTTTCCATGAAACCACTGCTGTAGGAGGGGTTGATACTTTGAGACGAGTGCATTTGCGATAGCCTGAACATTTGCCAGTCCTCCGGGAGATTTTGCCTCAACTTCGACTTCTGAAAATCCTACCTTGACGTCTTGGAAGGTGTATGTTACATTGTCAATCGCCAGTTCGGCCAATCTTGAAGTCGGATTCTCACTTCGCCCCACTACATCTCTCGTCTCTCTTCGGGTTCGCCTTTCTTGAATTACCTCCAAACCCACAGCTTTGAGGGTCTTAGAAGGCGGAGTGCTCTGGAATCTTGAGAGTGACATTGGCGGCGTTTTCAGTTCGAGCGTTCGCGCAAGTAGACGAACTGAGTCGTATGACCATGGCAGTTCCGTCTCTCTCCTCCGAATGACATTCCCTGAGATTCTACGGATATCGGACTTGGTTGTGATCAATAAAGTGCCTCTCAGTCTTCTGGTCCGGAGGCTGATCTTTCTTCGTCGCAGAGATTTCTCTCGTGTATCGTAGTATGTGTCGTAAATGACCAGCGGCGGCTTAGGCCTAAGGTCATACTCTAGAATCTGGCGAAGGCCAGCCAACTCTTTCCTGATACGAGCCGTGTCATCTTTGATGATTAGTGCAATTTCAGACTCAAATGTCCTTGGTAAAGCAGTTTCTTTGGCCGAGAGCGTTCACCCCATGATCCTTGAGACATCGTGGGATTTTAGCTCTGGTCAGCTTCTATTCTCTAACAAATGGGGCAGAAATCCCTCGGCATCCCTCGTATCGTGACTCAGCGATTCTCTCGCGTCCCAAGTTCGATTATTCGCGAGAAAGAGGCTCTGGCGGCCGAATTGTTAAATTAGACGCCGGGTTTCGCCTGTTAGGAATCAGGCGAGTCTCCCCGTTTATGAGCTTTAGAGATGCAAAGTCAACCGTCGAGGTTGAAGATTTACGCAGAGAATTCAAGGGGAAAGAAGGTAAAGTGCTGGCCCTTGATGGTGTTGATCTAACGGTCAGAGAGGGCGAAGTTTTCGGTGTTCTCGGTCCAAACGGGGCCGGCAAGACTACCATGATTAGGATACTCTCGACCTTACTCTTGCCTTCGTCTGGGTCCGCCAGGGTGATGGGGTGGGATGTTGCTAAGCATCCAGAGAAGGTGAGGCCCTTGATCAGCACTGCCAGTGGGGCAGAGCGGGCGGGATATGATTACATTACTGCCCGCGGGAATCTCTGGTTCTTCTCACAACTCTATGGGCTTCCCTCAAAGCTTGCTCACGGAAGGATCAATGAGTTTTCGGAGATGCTGGGGCTGACGGATTATCTTGACAGAAAATTCTACACTCTTTCAACCGGCTACCGTCAACGCGTCACCGTTGTGAGAGCATTCATCAACGATCCGAAGGTCGTATTCCTTGACGAGCCCACTATCGGGCTTGATGTGATGACTGCGTTGAAGATTAGGGAATTTTTGGTGAAGCAGGCGAAAGAGTCCGGACGCACAATTCTCTTGGCAACTCACAACATGGCTGAGGTTGATGCGATCTGCAATAGAGTCGGAATAATTGACAAGGGGAAGATCCTTGCCTGTGACACTCCGATGGCTCTGAAAAGATCTCTTGGTGCCCCAGCTCTCGTAATGGAAATGACCCCTGCGCCCGATTCGGCGAGTCTCGAACCACTAAGCAAACTTGAGGGGGTGAAGGGCTTCACATCATCCATTGATGAGGAGCGAGGAGTGGGCAGAGTCCAGGTCGTTGTGGATAGCGACGAATCAGCGCAAGGAGCATTGGATTTTGCGAGAAAGTCGGGGATGAATTTGATCTCGAACTGGAGGCAGCAGACTACGTTGGAGGAAGTCTTTGTCGCCTTGGTAGGACGAGGATTTAGAGAGAGAGAACATGAATCCCCGAACTAGCCTCTGGCTAAAGACAGTGTACGCCAGAACCTGGGTCCGAACCAAGAGTATCTACGGAGAACCACTATGGGTCGCCGTCAATGTCGGCTTCCCCTTCTTCACCTCCCTAGCCCTGTCTCTGCTCTACAGTAGCGCCGGTCTCAAGGCAGGGATAGGGTTTGCATTTCTAGGTGGAGTCATGGTGTCGTTTTGGGGAAATGTTCTCTGGTCAATGGCATCCCAGTTCAACTGGGACAAACAACAGGGCCTCTTCGAACTCTACGTCACCTCCCCCGCACCGATATCAGCCATCCTCATCGGAATGTCGCTTGGCGGAATTCTCGGAACAGCACCCTCGGCAATTACGCTCGCTATTATTGGCTGGCTTCTCTTCGCGCCACCCGCTACTGCCTTATGGCCGCTCGTCGCTCTGACGTTTGCCCTGACCCTTGCTTCCTTGTATGCAATGGGCATGGCCCTGTCGTCGCTCTATCTAGTATATGGTCGCGAAGCCGACTCGGTTAACGAAGCCTTGCATGAACCCGTCTCGTTTCTATCAGGAGTGTATTTCCCTTCGAGCCTTGCATTTCCCGCAGCTCTGCAAGCGGTTGTTCTCATAATTCCTCTCGCCGTCGGGATGGATGCACTTCAACGAACTTTGTTCAGCCTGAACTCGACTGGAGCGACAGATCTCACACCCGTCTATCGAGACCTACTGTTGCTCGCGGTAATGGGCATCACGCTACTATTCGCAGCATCTAAGGCGTTGAAAATCTTGGAAGAGAAAGGACGCCGAGCAGGGACTATCGCGGTTAGACAGAGATGAGCTATCTTAGCTCAATCATAGCGTCCATTCGAGTCGGATGGTCGCGGGACTTCGGATGGACGAATCCATTTCTCGGTTTCTCGTTGAAAACCATCGCACCTATCGCAAGCACGATGACCGCGGTCACTGTCCTGTACATAGGTTTCAGAAACGGGACCTCAATCTCGCCCGGCCAGTTCCCGATGCTGCTCGGATTCATTCTGATTGGCGCAACTCTCTACGCGCACATTTCGGCATATTCTTGGGTGCCGACTCTGGCTATCGCCGAGGGAAAGTGGACATTCGTCTTTCCCCAAGTCTACGTGTCTCCGAAATCGTCTCCTCCATATCTGGCGGGAAGATGCCTTGCAGCATTCGCTTCGTCCACGGTCACTTCGATCGCGTCGCTCGCAGTAGCCATCGTGATTTCATCGCTGCTGTTCGGGGTCACGATACCTCTCATTCTCACACCTCTTTCGATCTCCTTGTTCGGAGTAGCCCTCATCGTAAACATACTCGCTTCCATGGGACTGGGATTCCTTCTGGGAGCCTATGCCATATTTGCGTCGAAGTTCGAATGGGCCTTACCAACCTACGTTTCTGGGCTGCTGATGGTCTTCTCTGAGGCGCTATTCCCAGTAAGTCTTCTGCCTCATCCATTCTCGGATGTCGGAAATGTTCTTCCATTTACCGAGTTTATCCGGGCGTCTCGCGCCGTCCTACTTCCACTGGGAAGCGTCAGCTCTTACTTCTATTACCTCGCTCTGAGTTTCATCGGAGGGTCAATACTTCTAGGACTAGGGCTCTTCGCTTTCAGGTATGCTGAAAGGAGAGCAAGAAGATTGGGAGTACTAGACCGAAAAGTAGTGTAGTGTTTCTGAACGAGCGGTGCTATGATCCATCCCGTCAATCATCATTTGCCTGTATTCGAAGTTCGTGGAGTTCGCCGTCTGTTTTCATAACGGTGACGACAACGAGTTTGCGCTCGACATCTACCTTCAAGATCCTCCCACATTGTAAGACGTGTCTTGCGGCCCTAGGAATTTTCGTCTCCTGTTTTAGCTTCGGCTTTGACTGGTTGTCGAGTATCTTTCTGATACCATCGTAAAGGCTGATCACGGCCTCGTTGTCAGTGTCAAGCTCCTTTGGCTCTTCCCAGGTCGTCAATTCGGCTCCCCTTCACTCAGACGGTTCCCCGATAGATCGTCGAGAACAAACTTCTGAGAAATTGCCCCTTCCTCCCTCTGGACCCTATATGCTCGAGACGGGTAAGCAAATTGTCGGTCGTTACCAGCGACTCTTTCGCAAAGTGACTCATAATCGAGCTATGAGAAGGTTCGAACCCAATCTTGGATACTTCTGATTGATCTTCGCTACAGGATTGACTCAACGGTATCGACTATGGTTACAAATGACAAGTAACATACGCATTGGCAGATCCTTTCTATTATTGGTCGTGCAGGTTGTGTTCTTGCATTGAGCGCGACTTCTTTGAAACGGTGTTCGACAAAGCGGGGATGGGTTCCTTGACCTTAGTCGACCTTCTGATCTCTCTAGGAAGTGCGGGACTGGCCGTTTTCAGCATTCCAACAGTGCTGAACAGGGCTTCTCAAGTTCCAAGGAGAACCGCGAGTATTCCAACGGCTGCTATCCTAACCTATTTCGTTCCGCTTTTCGCGATCAGCGGGCTTGTCCTTACTTCTGTAACGATTGCGGGTCAGGCGGTCGTTTGGTGGCTGATCGTCGCATTCCGGCCCGTCAAAAAGCACAAGTAGGTGTCGGAGTGGATTGTATGTTTGGATCGGTTCTATTCTCTGTGCAATCTATGGCTTAGGGCGAGCCGCGGGTCCAATTCTGGTCTTGGGTTGATGAAGACTTGCCTTGCTTCGATCTCCGCTGTGGCGCTTTGAGAATCATGAACGCCACCGCCGCGATTCCAGCAGCTATTCCAGCCGCGACGAGGATGTAGGTCAAGGTGCTGATAGATGTCAGCGAGGTTGGAGCGGACACTGTATAGGCAAAGTAGCCTCCACTGTTGTTGTTTAAGTTACTGTTGCCTGTATTGTCGAACGCGATGATGTAATACTCAACATGAGCGCCTGCAGCAAAGGCCGGTATTCGGCCAGTGGCAGTTGTCGTGGTCGCATTGTAAGTAGCGAGGATTGTAGTGTTTGTGGCCTTCCAGTTATCGGCGGTGTAGGTAATGGTCACATTCTTGATGGTGGAACGGGCGCTTGTCACATTCACTGAGACAGTAACAGCGTCGCCGAATGCTGGAGATGTCGGGTTAATGATAGGTGTACCTATCACGGGTGGTTGTGACGGAGGAGGAGCGTGTGCAAGGGCGACAGAGCCAGCAACCAAAGCTAGGGTCAAGAAAAGTATAGGTAGACTTCGTTTGGTCGTCATCTTCGTCACCATAACAACCGAGGGAGAGCTTGATTTCGATGCTGTTACCATCAGGCTTCGAACGTGTTAGTCTTCGCTCACGGAATGAACCGCCTCACCGTAGGGCGCGCCAAGAAATAGCTCAAAACGCGGCTAGATGCTAGCGCGCTCCTAATTGGAGCCTCGGGCGGGGTTTGAACCCGCGACCTTGCGGGGCACTATTCTGCCATTCCGCTTACGAGGCGGATGCTCTCTGTTGCGAG
>VBBB01000076.1:0-8765 GCA_005882955.1 Candidatus Bathyarchaeota archaeon
GGCTGATGCTAAAACGTCTCAGCACTCGAGTGAGTGCGAGAATTGAAAGAAAGGGGGTAACCGTTCTTAGGAGAACGGTTAGTCGTCGCTTTGTTCAGGCCGGTCATTCCTGGTCGTCCTGTTCGCGTACTAGTTGACCTCTAATCTCTCCACCTGTATGGGCTGTGGTGTGTACGTTGACGTATGTATTCCCGGCAATTAGGGCGTTGATGAAGTCGGTCCACGTGTTGATTCCTATTTCCGGACGAGCTATGAGGTTGGCTGAGGTTCGAGTGCCTTCGGCGAGAGTGTCGCATCCTCTTGTGCTATTGAATGGAGTCGAAGAGCCAAAGAAGGGTAGAACGACTGGTCCGTTGGTACCCGCTGCGCCGACGTGGATGTGAGAAGCGATGACATTAGCGATGTTGCAAACTACTACTTCGAACGATAGAGTGTTGTTGTCCTCGCTGAGTTGCACTTCCGCAAATCCGAACGCCGTCGTGTTGACTGCTGGCACCTGCTGGTCACCAGTTAGGCGAATATGGAATCGTATCGTAAGCCCTTCGTGATTCGTCTCTTGACCAGTCTGGTGGTGGGTGCTTGCGTTCTGGCCCTGACTGTCAGCATTTGCAATGTGGGGCAGCGCTGCTAGCATTCCAAGCGTGGCGAGAAGAAGCAAGGGTAGAAGTATTTTCAAACCAAAACCCTCGTGTGCAGCCTCATTCTTTGCAAATTTAACGCTTTCCAACGCGGCGTTTGAGAGCATGCTATATCTGTGCGCGCCTGCCTCGGGATATCCAGAGACAGAAAAGATGGTCTGATAGCTTGGAGCGACAACCTTCGAGACGGTACGGTCGAATCGCAATGAAGTTTCTCGAGTCTAGGGCTTATTAGCGAAGGTTTCGCACCTCACTACGAGTGGTCTCTCTGTCATTGCTCCAAGCAGTCGAAGGTACACAGCTTAGCGTAGACACTAGCAAGCAGCATCTTGCATCATTCGTCAAATGGGCCGGAGGAAAAACAAGTCTTCTACCTGATCTATTGCCACATATCCCACACCGTCTAACAAGTTACTATGAGCCATTTCTGGGCGGGGGAGCGCTCTTTTTCGGAATATGCGCGCGGACCACAAGTTTCAGCGCGCATCTGTCCGACACTAACGAGGAACTCATCAATGCATACAGAGTTATCAAGGAATCTCCCGATGAACTGATAAGCTTCCTCTCGAGATTTCAAAAGGAGTACGATTCAGCACCAGACCAGAGCGCTTATTTCTACCAAAAGAGAGATTGGCGACCCACTGGTCGGGTCGAGTCGGCCGCCCGACTCATCTTTCTCAACAAGACCTGCTACAACGGACTCTACCGAGTAAACTCGAAAGGCGTGTTCAACGTGCCCTTCGGCCGGTACAAGAATCCCAGGATACTCAACTCAGGCAGTATCCACGCGGTCAGTCAGGTACTCCAAAACACGAGAGCCGATCTGCGTACCATTGATTACAAGGATGCTCTTGCCCCATGTGGTACGGCCGATTTCATCTATCTAGATCCCCCATATCAACCGCCGAGTAAGACCTCCTCCTTTACGGATTACACTGCCGATGGTTTCTCTGAGAAGGACCAGGAGGAATTGGCAGAAGAATTCGGGAAATTGGCCGACAAGGGCTGTATGGTTCTTCTCTCGAATTCGGACACGGCATTTACTAGGCATCTCTACCATGATTTTGAGATAACGAAGGTTACTGTAAATCGACCGATCAATTCCGTAGGAACCGGAAGGAAAGGCTACAAAGAACTAATCGTTCTTGGACGTCCCAAGAAGAATTGAATCTCCATTGTTAAGGCATCCTTGGCTGATAGCATAGCAGACCATTTCTTCAAGATTTTTTCCTTAGAGGTCATCATTCGCGGCTAAATTTCGAACGTTTTTATCGCTCACTTCCTGAGGCTCTTCCATCTTTGTTTGCAGTGGAGACTCTCAGCCTTTCGAAGAAGTATGGGAAGACCGATGCTCTTCGGGAGCTGAACTTTACAGTCGATGAGGGAGAGATAATGGTGATTCTAGGCCCGAACGGGTCTGGAAAAACCACTCTTCTCATGACTCTGTGCACGATTCTCAAGCCGACTTCGGGAACTGCGAAAGTGATGGGTATCGACGTTGTGAAGGATGGAACGAAGGTTCGTGAGGTTATGGGAATTGCCTTTCAGGAGGCTCGAGGGTTCTGGCGCCACAAGCCTTCCTCAATCTTGAAGTTTCACGCGTCTATGTTCGATATCGACCCGGTGAAACGGCAGGATCTGATAGAACAGACGATGAAGGAGCTGGAATTGTGGGAGTCACGCGATAAATTGTTCATGCACCTCTCCGGTGGTCAAGCGAAGAGATTGGAGACTGCAAAGGTCTTGGTCCAGAGACCAAAGCTGGCTATATTCGATGAGCCTACCAGCCAGGTGGACTTGAGAGGGAAGAGGAAGATATGGGACAAGATACGAGAGCTACGAGACCAAGGCTCAACAATTATCGTCGCAACTAACGAGGTGAGGGAGGCAGAATATCTGGCTGACAGGGTCACGATTCTTCACAAAGGAACATTGGTTGTGCGTGATTCGATTCCAAAGTTGAAGGACGCGATAGCAGGGGGAGACGTTGTTGAGGTGGGCTTCGAGGACCCTGTTGCAGACAAACTTGTCGAGGATCTGAAGAATCTAGGAGGCATACTTACAATGTCCCCAGAGGGCAATCAGTTGCGAGCAAATGTTTCGAAGGCAGAAGACTGGGTCCCCCGAATGACCTCAGCAAGCTACAACATGGGAGCAAAAATCTCGACGATCAAGATCACAGAACCCTCCCTCGACGATGTCTTCCTCCACTTCACAGGAAAGAGCCTTGAGGAGAATCCATGAATCGTGTCCTGACTCTCGCCAGCTTCAACATTAGCATGATACTAGCCGAGCGCATGGGGCTCGTTCTCTCATGGGCACTCTTCGCCTTGCAGTTTGGCATATTCGGCTCGCTAATGTCACATCTCGTACAATCCACCAAGGTTCAGGACTATTTCTTCTTCTACGGAGTCGGGCTAATGGTCATCACGGTCTTCGACACAGGCTCTTTTGTTGGACGCCGCTTCGTCGAACGTGCTCACGAGGGCGAGCTACCTTACTACTTGTCACTACCAATCTCTCGACGGGGTTTTCTCGAATCGCAGGCGGTCTACGGCGTCGTGGCGACTATACTGAGAGCAGGTCCTCCTCTGATCGGGGTCCTCGCTTTCACTGGAAGATTCACTCTTCCGGGAGCGTTCTTCGCCCTCCTCTCCCTCACCACACTGGGGCTTGGAATCTCAGGGATCATGATCTCCTTCTCATTCATCGCCTTCAAGTCCATCGACATCTACAACGCCATTATCGCTGGACTGTCTGCTCTTCTGGTAAGATTCAGCACCGTCTTCTATCCTCTCATCTTCATACCTAGCTTCTACTCTCCTGTCGCTGTCTTCAGCCCTCTGACATATGGGGCAGACCTTACGAGGTGGGTCTTGGGATTCGACCCGCACCTCCTCCTGAATCCCATCTTGGCCGCTGTTGTCGTCACCGCGATTGCTCTTGGGACCCTCTCACTGAGCGCTGGGATTGTGGACAAGATCATTGAAGGCGTGAAAGCGGCTTGAGCGAGTTTTCCCGCCTTGTCCATATCGCACGGACTGATTTTTCCTATTTCTTCCGGACAAAATGGCTAATGGCAATATTGATCAGCCTGAACATATCAGACATGCTTGTCACCGGACTCGTCTACAAGGGACTAGTGACTTTCGATTACTTCCGATTCCTCGTCCCAGGAATCGTAGTCATGGGATTATTCTCAGCAGCCACAGATACCGGACGCCGTATCTGGCTCGCTCTACGGGAAGGAGTAGTGCAATACTACATGACCTTGCCGGTGAGAACCTCAGGCCTGGTGGCTGCGTACATAATTTCAGGAGGTCTCGGAGGAATCGTCTACTCCGGCGTGCTTCTGATAATCGCTTTCGTCGTGGTTCCTCCACAGGGTATCATGAACGCGATCCTGCTCCTCCCTTTTCTCTTCATCCTAGCGACGGGCATCGCTGGTCTCGCGGCCTTCTTCGCAAGCATCTCGAGAGTAGGGGAGATCTACTGGGTCTACGCCCAAGCACTCCAAGTCTCAATGGTCACAATTAGCACGATTTTCTACCCGTCTTCAACCATCGCTCAATACTTGCCGGGGCCAATTGTTGTGATAGCCGAGTATAATCCTTTGAGCCTTGCTGCTGGTGCACTGCGAGACTCCGCCTTCGGAGGTGGTGCTCTAAGCACAAGCGTTTTCGCTAACCTGTTGGGAGTGTCCCTGCCCCTCGCTGGTATTGGAGCGCTATCATACTGGGTTATTCTGAGAACTATTAGGATCAGAGGCAAGCCCTAGATTCTTGCTGATCCAGTCGCATTTCTAGGAGTAGTCAACGGGGACATCGATTAAACTCGGTTTAGGCGAGTCGAGAGCGGTCTCGAGGATTGAGACCAGTTCGGAAGCCTTGGTGGGACGATACCCTTGAGCGTTGAACGCCTTGGCTAATTGGACAAAGTCTGGATTTCCAAAATCTACTCCCGAAGCGCGGCCGAAACGGGCCAATTGTTTTCTCTTGATTGATCCGTACGCGTTGTCGTGGAACACGACCACGGTAACGCCTACTCCTAACCGGACGGCAGTTTCTAGTTCGTGGGCTGTCATGAGGAATCCTCCATCTCCGCAGACTGCGACCACTCTTCGGTTGGAATGGACAAGCTTGGCGGCTATGGCTCCGGGCAGTCCGATGCCCATGCTCGCGTAGCCATTGGAGATGAGTACCGTGTTCGGCTCGTACGTTGGGAACAGTCTCGAGATCCAGAGCTTGTGGTCGCCCACGTCGCTGACGAGAATATCATCCCGCTTCAAAGCGTCTCGTAGGTCATGTAGAATCCTTTGCGGTTTCAGCGGATATGAGTCGTCTTGCGATTTGGCTGTGGCTTCTGCGAGAATACTGTCCCTAACAGATTTTGCGAAATTGCTGGGTCGAGGTTTGACTTGGCCAGTCAGAATGGATAGTGTCTGGCCGATGTGCCCGACTAGCTGTATGCTGGGCTGATAGTTAGTGTCAATCTCCGCGCTCGTGCTGTCCACGTGAATTATTGTCTTGTCATTCCGAGGGTTCCAGAGTGATGGAGCGTATTCGACAAGGTCGTAGCCTACAGCGAGGATCAGGTCCGCGAGCTCGAAGGCCTTGCTAACTAGTTCTTGGGAGGGCAGTCCTATCGCGTAGAGACTCAGAGGGTCATCGTCAGGCAACGCTCCCTTGCCCATGAAGGTGTGGGCCACTGGAATCTTGGCCTCCGCTAGAAACTCGCGGAAGGGCGCAGTTGACCGAGCCCTGATGATTCCGTTGCCTGCGAGGATGAGAGGTGTCTTGGACTTGTTGATGAGTTGGGCGGCCTGTTGTATCTGACTGGTTGTCGGACGGGCATGTTCCGGACCGGCAATCTGAGGAATAGGCGTGGTATGGGCAGTTTCGTCAGCAATATCCTCCGGGACTTCTAGGTGGCACGATCCTGGCTTCTCGGCCTCGGCGGTCCTGAAAGCCTTCCTCACAGCTTCGGGAATCGTGTCCGCCTTGAAAATCCGTGTGTTCCATTTCGTAATCGGGCGTAAGATGTTCACTACGTCGACGTACTGATGGTACTCCTTGTGAAAATGCTCAAGGGCCGCCTGTCCTGTAACGGCGATTAGAGGAGCCCTGTCTACATTAGCATCTGCGATTCCGGTCGCCAAGTTTGTGGCGCCGGGACCCAGGGTTGCTACGCAGATCCCCGGCCGACCCGTGAGACGGCCGTAGACGCCGGCCATGAAAGCGGCGGCCTGCTCGTGCCGAACTGTGATGAGTTTGATCTTTTTCGACTGTCCTAGAGAGTCTGTGATCGCAAGGGTCTCTTCGCCGGGGACTTGGAAGACGAATTCTGTTTCTTCATTCTCAAGGCATCGGACCAGCAAGTCTGATCCTTTCAAGGGATTACGAGCTCCAGGTAGTTGCTCGATGAAGTCGTATTTAGAGGAAAGAAAGGAGAGAAGACCTGAATTCAGTTCTCACGGGTCAAATGGGCAGATAGTAGTTCGTGGTTGGAACTTAATTATGCTTCAAGCTCTAGGACAAGATCGAATTGTCTTCCAACATAGAACATCTTCTAGTGAAGAGCGTCGATGCTCTGTACGAGGAATTGGGCAGGTCGCTCATCACGCCGGATTACCCTTTGGCTGGAACAGTCACAAGACAGAACGCAGTTCAGAGAGGCAAGTCTTTCATCTCTGGATCCTTGGAGAAGTTGAGAGCCAAGATCTGTGTCGATTGGCGTTACTGCAGCAAAAGAGGCGAGTATGGGGATTTTCAGTCGCTGGCCTACGCTGTCGCTCCTCTCGTCTCGAGCGTTGTAGGAGTTCCTGCGAGCACTGCGATGATCGTTGCAATCATTTTGATTAAGTCTGGATTGGAAAAACTTTGCAACTGCCCCTAAAAGACCCGAAAGCGGGGCACGCAAGAATTTTCGGAAGATAACAAAAATGGGGTTTATTCTAACTTCCGGCCCTGTTTTGATAGAACTGGGCTAGTATCCGTATGTTTGTTGGGCTAGTTGGTCTGTAGGTGCCTGGAGGTGTTTTTGCCTTCAAGAGCGTTGACTGTGTTCATTACTACCTTGATGGTTGGGCCGATGGCTATCAGTAGGAATATCAGTGGATAGGCCCATGGGATTGTTGCGAAGTAGCTAGCTGTGATAGGCTTGGAAACATTGTAGAGGATTACCAGCGCTATCATCTGAAAGAGCCAAGTGAGCAGTGGTGTATAGTTGCGGTAGCTCTTGTAAGCATCGCCTAGAGAGTTAGTTAGTTGTGTTCCGAACTTTAGTACAATGGCGGACACGACCAGTCCGAGCGTGAACACTACTAAAGCAGCGATAGTGAAGGTGGTGGTAGGGATTAGCGCTGTGATGCCTGGGAAGCCGAGGACTGTTGCTTGTATGACGACGAGGACGATGATTCCTGCGATTAGGCGTATGAGGGGTGGTATTATTGGTCGGAAGTCGTCCATTAGGCTTGACTGCTTCGACATTATGACCGCTTTTTCCAACCATAGATACGGCGGCTGGGAAGTTACCGGTGGCGGAACCCGTCCTCCGAGGGTCCATGTTACACTAGCCAGTTTAGCCTCGTCCCTTTAGTGACATAGAGACAAAAGAGCTGCTAGCAAATGGCAGAGTTGAAGATCTATCTCTCAGAAAGTCTGAACGAGAAGTTCAGACGGATCGCAATGAGCGTCCACGGTTATGGGCGAGGCTCCCTCAGCAAGGCGGCTGAAGAAGCCTTGACCAGATGGTGTTCCGAACACGAGCTTTCTCCGATACCTGGCAAAACAGTTGGACTTTCAGAAGGCACGCGAGACCAGCCGACCTCAGGCGCTGAGTCTCATAATCCGGACGAACGCGAAAACAGGGATCAGGAAGCGAAAAGTTTTGGAGAGAACAACCCTTTGAATTCGACTGGCTCAAGCACCTAGCTCGAAGGTATCCTCAAAGGTTCCGAGATGCTTTCTAAAGACTCGCGTTTGGTCTTTGGCTATTGTCATGGGTGTTCAACTCAGTAGCATTAAATCCCGTCTGAAGGATTGATCCTCTCGGAAAGCCTTTGTCTAAGGGCCCTACAGCCGTCATCCTCGCAATCATTATCATAGGTTCAATCGCAGGCTATCTCTTCTACACCAACTACGTCCAGGGAACAATGACCCTGACCATTACCGATCCAGCTCAAGCGCAGTCCGGCAATTCTCAACAATACGATCCAAGTATTACTCATATCAACGTGACATTTTCGCAATTCCAAGCTCACGTTGCCGGCCAAGGCGATTCTAGCGGCTGGCAACCCATCAAGATTTCACAACAGACCATAGACATGATGAGCGTGCTGAGCGTTTCGAAGATCGTCGGGAAGGTGCCGCTTCCGGCGGGCAAATACGATTCGCTCCGGTTCAATGTGACATCTGTGACCGTCAGCTTCCTTGGCAGGCCAAGTGTGATGTACAATGTTCCCAGTGGGACCTTGAAAGCTCCCGTAATAAACGGAGGATTCCAAATTACCGCCGCGAGTTCCGTGACAGTTCAGTTGACACTCTCTTTCAATAATAGCGAAATTCTGGCAATGAACGGTAATCTAGCGCCAGTTGCGACAGCCAAAGTCGCATAACTGACCGAGTTTTGGAAAAATTCAGTCATCTAAGATCTATCCGAGTCTGCAGATTCTTGTCGGGCCATTGCTTGTGCCCCGTGACTATTTGCTGAAGGATGGTATGATGTTCTCAGCAAAATCTAGAAGTGACCCTAGATAGTTTGTCGAGGGAAACGGTGTAACGAAGTATTTGCTGCCAGCTTCGCTCGCGGCTTCAACCTGTTTCAGATACTCTTTACGTTCGTACTTTGACTCGGGACTTCGCGGGAAAGGTGCCATGTCAGCCATTGAGATCTTCCCGGTTCTCTGTCTGCGGTGAGCCTCGTCCAAGACGATCTTTCGTGATTTGGCATTGTCAACATTGGGAAAGGCGGGTATCATGCAGATGTCAGCGTATTCTCCTGCCATTCTGAGCATTCGTGGACCAATGCCAGCGAAGAGGAACGGAGGATGAGGTTTCTGAACAGGCTTCGGGTCCAGGACTGCTCCCTTGGCGTTGTAGAATTTTCCTTTGAAGTCCACCTTGTCTT
>VBBB01000076.1:8829-10452 GCA_005882955.1 Candidatus Bathyarchaeota archaeon
ATTCCATTCACTGTATCCCTCAAATTCTGTCTGGGACCAGCCCGCTCCCACACCTAGAATCGTGCGGCCGTTTGAGAGTAGGTCGAGAGTGGACACGATCTTCGCTAGCATCCCAGGAGGGCGAAAAGGAATGGGAGTTACAAGCGTCCCGAGTCTGATCTTTTCTGTCTTCGCGGCAAGATATGTCAAGGCCGTCCAAGTCTCAAAGGTAGAATCTCCACCTCTCTCCGGTCCCCACATGTAGTGGTCCGGTAAGACGAACCCCCAATATCCAAGCTGGTCAGCTTCAATTGCCACTTTCTGAATCTGATTCCAGTTGGCGAACATGTTCAGTCCGCCAGCGACGATGAACTTCACGAGTGATCGTTTCCGACTAGATTCGATGGATTACAAAAAGCTGACACGCCTCCACTTGAAACCCGGCCAGTTCAGGTCTCAAGTTTCTGTCAAAGACGCTTGATATCCAACGATTAGTTGTCGTTTTAAGAGAGGCCGTAGGGGATTCCTTGACCACGACGCTCCCACGAGTGAACTTCCTCGGAGTAATAGCCGGTATACTGGCTCTCGTCAGCACCCTATTGCCTTGGTGGGGAATCACAGCCACAGGCTTCGGAAGCTCACAGCCTCGATGTGGGGTTTCTCTGGTGGTCCCAGCCACAACCCCGATATCAACAACGCTTCAGGCTTCTCCAATACGATCACAACTTACAGCCCAATCATTCTCGCCCTAATGCTCCTCTCCACTGCCCTAGCGATTGCGGGAAGCTTCACACCACGCGTAAGAATCCTCGCCGGCAGCCTTGTGACCTCCGTCGCCGCCCCTAGTAGGCTACGCGGAGCTCATCGGCTACACTGCATCCAACAATTGTCAAGGAACGGGCTGCATCACTCAGCCGACAGGCTCAGAAACAATATTTGGAGTAACCCGCACCTGGGGCTTCCAGCAAGGATTCTACATCTTCACAGCAGCAACAATCCTACTGCTCATAGGAATGGTATTCCATCAAACCCTGACCCAGCATCGCTCCAAAGGAGCGACCTCCAATCAGAAAGCATGATTCTTTGCTAACTGTGAACAAAACTTCCGAGGATTTTATTTCCAGCCGAGGTTAGGACATATCTATTAGTCCCCGAGGACATAGCTTATCCAAGGTCAGCTCATGGCCGAACGAATCTCTAACAGTGGAAGGAGTAATGAACGCACTCCGCAACTGCTACGACCCCGAGATACCTGTAAACATTGTAGACTTAGGGCTGGTCTACGGAGTCGCAATCGATGACGACAATGTCAAGGTTCGAATGACCCTGACCACAGTAGGCTGTCCAGCTCACGCCTACCTAATGCACCAGGTTCAGACGGAGATCGAAAAGATCCATGGTGTGAAAAAAGCAGAAGTCGAGATCGTCTGGGAGCCACCCTGGACCCCAGACAAGATGAGCCCAGAGGCCAAGAAGCGCCTGGAAGCAGCACAAGAGCCTGTCACAATAGAATTCAATCCCGCGACATTCAAGCCCAGAAAGAAGGGACACATCGCCAAGAACCCGGACGGGAGGATCGTACTGATCAACGAGACCAATTCTCGATACCTTGGTAGCGACGACATCGCGAAACTCTGGGAAAAA
>VBBB01000077.1:0-2008 GCA_005882955.1 Candidatus Bathyarchaeota archaeon
CATAGATCAGCACTCCTTGGAAGTAGATTGTGAGGACTAGAGAAACGCCGCTCCGGGCTATCGAGGCTAGGAAGTTGCTGACTATGCCTGCTGAGAAGGCGCGGATCTCAAACAGTGTCAAATCCATCAGCGGAGTGCGAGAGTGCAGTTCCACATACACGAAGCCGCCGACCATCAACAAGCCTGCTCCCATCAATGCCACATCGACCAGAGTGTATCCTGACAATGCGCCAAGAGTCAGCCCGACTAGGAACGCGGTTAGTCCGCCAGCAAACAGGATGTTGCCAGGCAGATCGATTCTCTCGTGATGGACCGTGCCTAGTTCTCGCAGCTTCTTGTAAGCCCAAAAAGTTGCGAAGGCGCCTATTGGAAGATTGATCCAGAAGATAGACTGCCAGCCCAACGCCACAGTTAGAATTCCGCCGAGTATGAGGCCGATGACTGAGCCGCTAATTCCCGCCACGAGGTTGACGCCGATCGCTCGTCCCCGCTCGTTGGGCGGAAAAGCGTCCGTCAGAATCGCCGCGTTGTTGGCCCAGATGAGAGCCGCACCTACTCCCTGGACGAGACGAAAGAAGACCAGCATTCCACCGTTGATCGACAGACTGCAAAGGCCGGAGCCTATGGTGAAAACCGCGAAGCCGAGATTATACAGCCTAACTTTGCCGTACATATCGGCCAACCGGCCGAAAGCCAAGAGCAGAACAGCAGTCATCAGAATGTAGCCCATCAGGACCCAGAGAGCTTCGAAAGCTGAAGCGTTGAGACTCCGAGTAATTGTCGGGAGAGCGATGAGAACGATGTTGCCGTCCAGCTGGGACATGAAAGCCCCGATCGTCGTGTTGGTGAGAACGGTGTACTTGTACTGCAACCCAGAACCTCGATTGGATTAGGCCGGCTAGAAGACTATTGCTTGTAGACCTTTTCCTACACGACTGTACAATTCTTGTCTGAAGAGGTCAGGATGCTCTCTTGGCTCCGATGTAGTAGTGTTCTTTTGCGACCTCTTGGAAGACCACGATCGTCTGATCCCTCGGCGCCTTAGCGATGCTCTCGACGGCGTCGGTAATGGCGCGTGCTAGATCATCCTTCTGCTGTTGAGTCCGCCCACCATACATCAAGACTTTGACTATTGGCATAGTTTGACATCGGAAATGTAGTTGAAGAAAGTTATCTTCGCAACATACGGCGAATGACCAATGAGACCTGTCTAGTTTAGCTTCTGGACGAGCCGAGATGTTGCTACGACAGTAACAACCGCGCCGATCGCGACGCCATCCACATCGCTTAGGAATAGGGCCAGGAGAGTTGTCGTCCCTCCCGCAACTAAGTCTCGAAAGAGTCCTCTGTTTCGCGGAGACTTGTCAATGACGTCAGCGGCGAGGACGAGGAGTAGGGCGAGGAAGTATGCTGGTTGCTGGGAGATTGCTGAGGTCAGCAGGAAGAATATCGGCCATGCTATGAACTGGCTGACTGGCAATAGGAAGGATCGTATTTCCGTCAGCCGTAGGGACAGGCCGCTCATACGTTATAGGGAGGTAGCCGTATAGAAAAAGCGACCCAACTATTTCTACTACTTTTCGGTTTAATTTTTCTTACTGCGTCTCAGTCGAGACACGGCTCTGTCAAGACCCTTCAACACTATTTCTCTAGGTTCCATGCGGACTTGCTGTACTTGGTATCATAGAGCTCATTCGCTGTCGACAACTCAGTCTTCGTCAAAGTTCCCTCCTCCAATCGCACATTGTAAGAACTCTCTATTCCTCGAACCATTCCATCCCTCACATTCCTCGTCGTCACATCCTTCCCCAACTCATCACGAACCGTCGTGACTCTCTTCTGCACACTAGCAACATGCCTATCAGCGAACTTCACCTGCGGAACATTCAAGACCCGTCCGAGAATCGACAGGTCAGAAGCCACTAGGACACAGCCGTGATGAAAGACGGTCCCCCATCTGATGCTCCCAGCAGCACCTGAGACCTTCTTCCCTTCGACCTGAATATCG
>VBBB01000077.1:2191-12469 GCA_005882955.1 Candidatus Bathyarchaeota archaeon
CCCCGGTAAACCGTCTAACCACCGTGGTCCCAGTCTCCTTACACGCGTCAAAATTGACCTCGAGCAATGCAGACTGAAAGCATCCCAGAACAATAGTGTTCGAGTTATGCCAGAAACGAACAGTGTTCGGAGCCTTACCCTCACCCACCGCACGTGGAATAGCCTCCTCCACACTCATGTTCATGAACGGATCATCCCGGTATTCCAAGTCGACTAGTCGCCAAGTCTCCATTAGAACCCTGACTCTCCAGGTTTTGCGGCGAGTATTGCTTTGACAAAATCATCCGGCGTCACACCCAGACCTTGTGCGCTGGTTCCACGGAAGAAACGATCAACCAGAAGTTTCAACTCCTCTTCCTTCAACGGAACATCCTCCAACATCATCTCGAGCTTCGCGAGACTGTCTTCCGGAATCAGGAAGAAATCTCCAGAGATTTTCGCGGACTCGATTCGTCCTCCCGTTTCTCTCAATCGGACTCTTAGCAACTTTCCTCCCGGAGCCTTGTAATCTGCTGAAAGCAAGGTCCTCCCGCCGTTGGTCATTGCGCTATTCCTACCTCCATTAGTCTCGACCTTGGTAGTCATCAAACTAGTTAGCTGTGAATCGTTTCATTTGCCCTTTCACGATCCTAAGACCGGTCTGAAGATTTCCCTTGCCAAAGAGACCGGTGAGCACCTCGTTTCCGTTACCCAGAGCTCTTGGGAGACCCTCAATAATTTCCCTCATTTGTGAGAATAGCTTGTGGTAGTGTTCTAGCTTGTGTTTCTTTCTATCTGATAGTTGCCAATAGAACCGAGTACAAACGGTCTCCCTGTCTCCCCCGTCTCCGTCGTCGATGACCGCTTGCGCTTCAACGGTGAAATCTCTATTCTTCTTCCGAAGACCAAGGTATAGTGCGAAGGCCACGTTCGACGGTGGAGAGAATGCGAGGTATCCGCTCTCGTGACGATTGACTTTCCAGCGAGGATTCGTTGGATGTCCCCCGCTACAAGATGAAAAGGTCTGGTATCCTTTCTTGTTCAGCAGTGAGACAATTTCCCTGATCGCCGGGTCTATTCGATGGATATTTCGTCCGTCCCGAAGGCTCTTCCAGTTCGACCGTTCCAGCTCCCCCAACCTCTTCGAGTGGGCGCGAGGAAGAAAATCGTCACTCATTTCTCTCGACTTTACAAGCGTATCCAGCGGAAGACTGACTCGTCAAAAACATAACTCTGGTTCTGATCGGCTGAAGCGAACCCCTTGAACTCGTGCCACCTATCAGACTTCTTGTCGTAGACTGCCTCGACCAGTTCCAGCGGCTTATCCATCGTCTCGGGACGCAGCATCTGACCCAGAATCCCCGTAAGGTGCCCGATCTGGTCTAGGGCAGAGCTCAACTCTTTCTCCTCAAGAACTCCAGACTTGAATACCAGTTTATTCTTCTCTCCTAGGAAACTCAAGGTAACTGCAGCACCGGCTTTTCCTCTTCGATATCTGACCTGTCTCAGTAACTCTTTGAGTTCACGCCAGTTTTCCTGTAGAACATCTGTAAAGACCGTCGTAACGTAGGGATAATGGAATGTTATGTTGACTCGAGTGGCCAAATCCTCGTCCAAGAGTTCAGTATAAGACGGATGTTCAAGCCGGAATCCCTTCCGAAGGATCCTATAGAGAACCTCGTGCTCGAATGGCGACAATTCGCCCTCGACCAAGACCTCAGCAAGAGGCTTCTCTGGGACAGTTACAGCCTCGCGCGTACTCAAGCTAGGCATTAAGTGGTTAGAGTCTGAGATAAGCGCATGGCTCTACCACTCCAGGGTCTACGCGTAATAGATCTGACCCAAGACTTCGCGGGACCCTTCTGCACCATGATACTGTCAGACCTAGGCGCGGAAGTCATCAAAGTTGAGAAGCCGGTGTCCGGGGACGAGACTCGTGCCTGGGGGCCACCCTTCGTCAAGGGTCTCAGCTACTATTTTCTCAGCCTCAACCGTGGAAAAAAGAGCATCACGCTTGACCTCAAGACTTCTGCAGCGCAGAAGGTAATCCGGCAACTCGTTCAGGATTCTGATATTCTGGTCGAGAGCTTCCGTCCCGGAACATTAGCCAGGTACAACATGGATTACTCAAGACTTCGGCGACTAAACAAGGCCTTGGTGTACTGTTCCATCTCAGGCTTCGGACAGACAGGTCCCTATCGTGATCGCCCTGGATATGACATCGTGGCGTTTGCGATGAGCGGGATCATGAGCACCACCGGCGAAGAAGGCCGTCCATCCGTCCGAGTCAGCATTCCAGTCGCCGATATCGCAGCAGGGCACTATGCATCAACATCAATCCTCGCATGTCTCTCCCGTCGGCTCGTGACGGGAAGAGGCGACTACATCGACATCTCACTCTACGATTCGACCGTTTCCTGGCTCAGCTATCTGGCAACCTACTATTTCGCGACCGGAAAAGAACCCGTGAGGATGGGTTCAGCCCATCCCAGCATCGTACCTTACCAAGCCTTCAGCGCCAGAGACAGGGAGATCATAATTGCGGTGGGCAATGACCAACAGTTTCAAAGACTCTGCCAGAGCCTCGGACTAGAGAAGCTCTCAGAAGAGAGACGGTTCAACACTAATCCTCAACGAGTCCGAAATAGACAGCAACTTGTCTCGATACTATCGCGACGTTTGAAGAAACAAAGCGCAGCATACTGGAACAAGCTCCTCAATCAGAACCGAATCCCCTCAGCACCAGTCTACAAGATCAGCGATGTTGCCAGGGATCCCCAAATCAAACATCGGGGTCTCTTCAAGAAGATGAAATCCGGAATACCACAGATGACCTCTCCCATCAAGCTATTCAAACAAGAGAAACGTTCCTCGAGTCCCGCTCCTACGCTGGGGCAGGACACCACCCAAGTTCTTCGAGAACTCGGCTACTCTAAACATGCAATAAACAGAATCATGGGGAACAAGGCTAGTTAATTCCAGCTGTGGCTATTCACTACGCGAGCCTAACTTTAGCAGGTGTCCGGAAGGAGGTCAATTGGACTCCTCTGAGACGATTCCCAATCTTTGCAATGACTCCCGGCGCGTCAGTGTCAAACTTGCAGACAAGACACTGTACTAGCAATGATAGTGTCTCGATTTTGATAATGTCCAATCCGAGATTTGCTGAGTGCACTGTTTTCTCAGCATAGTCTCTATCGATGCCAGCGGCGATCACCCGGTCGAAGAGCAGCTTCCTCCACCATATGAGCTGGTCTCGGGTCCTGTCAGCTAGTTCGACAGTGACGTTCTCTCCTTGAAGCTCGGTAACAATCACGTCGACAGGGAAATAGTCCGCGAGGCCGTTCTCCTGTAGAATCTCTCGGGATGATTTCGAGGCTCCATCGGATAGCTGAGCTCTCATTCTGTGCAAAGGATAGAGTGCATCTTTTCGCGCAGGCTCAAGGATTCCTATGTCGATGTAGACGCCGAATCCTACTCTTCCTGCTCCAGTGATGAATCCCTTGCGGACATCCCAGCGCTCCACCTTCGAACGGAGCACAGGTGCTTCCCCAAACTTTTCCTTTAGAAAATTGAGGAACGTCTCTGCGTCGTCTCCTCGAGCTCGGACCTGCAACCATTGTTGTGGAACAGCGATCTCCCAGTCGACCCTTAGACCCTGGGCCTCTCTCGATAGAACATTCCAGACCGGCTTAGGTCCACGATTCAGAACGGGTTCAGGGATTTTCTCAGCCAGGGTGGCTGTCAGCCAACCCTCAGCCAAGACTATTCTTCTCTAAGGATCAGACTTTCCCGGTAACGAAGGCTGCAGGGCGATCGGAGAGCTCCGACTCAAGCTTGCGCGAAAGATCCTCCAGCAGTTGTATGGTCTTACGGTTATCATCGCTCACCATCTGCCCGTTACAACCGCTACATCTGAAAGCAGACTCCATCGCGTCCTCAAACGTCACACGCACGTTCAAGCATTCTTTACACATGAAGAAACTATGACCCTTCTCAAATTCCAGCCTTGTCCGAAGGGTCTCCAGAGCCTTCTTCTTCCGACTCCGGACAAACGCGTCCAACTGGTCTGGCTGGAGCTTCCAGTGATAGATGAACCATCCAGTCTTCTCATCCCTCGACCGCTGGCACGTCACCAGAGCATGGTCGTAGAGCTTGTAGAGAACCTTCCGAGCCGTATTCAGCCGGACGTTAGCCTGGGTCGCAATAACATCGTCAGTGGTTGTCCCAGCTTGGGCCAGTGCTTTGACCACGCTGATGGCTTCCTCTCCTCCAAAGAAGCTGGCCAAACGAGCAAGATCATCATGATGATTACCCATAATCTATGATAGCCCTCGACACCCTATATTGTGCGCTTCTCCAATTTAATCTAGTGCCCAACAAACCAGTTCGCCGGCGTTGGCGAGAATATTCATTCTCCGGATAGGCCACCGGGTGTTCAGAGACTCACGAGTGACCACACACGTCTGCCTCACCGCTCGAGCTCTAGGCGCTGACGGAGTCATAATTGCGGACCGGGAGGACAAGGTTGTGGAATCCACAATTCGAGATGTGACAAACAGGTTCGGGGGACCCTTCGATGTACAGAGTGGAAAACCCTGGAAACAGGCTATCCGGGAATGGAGGGCTATAGGAGGACGAATAGTTCACTTGACAGCCTATGGACTTCCACTGCCGAAAATGCTCCCGGAAATCCTAGACGCCAAAGGAGATGTCCTCGTGATCGTCGGGTCTGAGAAGATGCCGGGAGAGATATTCAAAGTGGCCGACTGGAATGTGTCAGTTACCAACCAGCCCATGAGCGAAGTGGCTGCATTAGCCATATTCTTAGACTGGTTCAGGCAACACAGAGAATTTGAACACGAGTTTTCGAAGGCTCAAGTCCAGATTGTCCCATCGAGAAGCGGAAAAAAGATCCAGCAACTTCCTCCCGAATAAGACCAATATCAGATCGCATAAGCGATGGCTTGAGGCTAAGACTTAGGCGCCTTGACCCCAGAATCCCACAATTGCGACCGACAGATAGTGACATTCTCTTGACAGCTTTTCCGCCTTCTTGCCCCCGAATGTTGAGTCAATTCTCGGGCCAAGATATCGGACACGTTTCTTAGCTTCCCGACAAGTTCGCGGCATTCCTCAAAGGTCAAACCCTGAGAAGAAGAGACTGGCTTGACTGCTGGTTTTGGCATAGCGTCGTGCTAAAGAAATTCGCGATTAATGTAGTCTGCTATTGAAGAAGAACTGTGACCGAGAAACTCCAGACAAGCAATTGAAATGTCGAGGCTTCAACTAGTTGGATTCGAACCACAGATGATCCAGACTCGCGCTTAACTAGTAGTATACTTCGTTAACAATTCGACAATCTGACGATTGTTCTTCTCCTGAGCAAATGTCAGCGGAGTCTTACCCTCGCTGTTCCTAGCTGTCGGATCGGCTCCGTTTTCGATAAGGAAACTGACGAGTTCAATGTTTCCCGCATAGGCTGCGTGCATCAAGGGAGTGAATCCGCCCTCGTAGCCATGATTCACTTGCGCTCCCTTCCTAACTAGGACCTTTGCGATCTCATTGTGGTTCCGTGAGACCGCTCCCGTCAGTGCCGAGTAGCCCGTCTCGTTCCTGGCCAGGGCGTTCAGATCCGCTCCTTTCTCAATGAGAAATTCAACCGATTCTTTCTGGCCTAAGTACGCCGATAGAGCCAGGGCTGTGAAACCATCTGGAGAGTACGAGCTGACCGAAGCCGGATCATGGTTCACTATATTCTTGAGTCGTTTGAGGTCCCCTAACGCGGACGCTTCGAATACGTCGAGTTCTGGTTTCTTAGAAGCAATGGCGAGCGCACCGGTTTTGTTTCCTCGGTACAAGGCGAGGAATATCGCCGAGACTCCGTTCTTCTCTGTCGCGTTCGAGAGTGTTGGGTTCTCATTCAGGAGCTGATTCATTCTGGCAGTGTCACCTTTCTTGACTGCGTCCAGGAATTCGTCGAGTTGCATAGTTAGCATAGCTAATGATTAGCAATGCTAATATATATAGATTTAGGAAACTAGGGACATGAGCAAACCGCCAAGCCGAGAAGAGACAGCTAGGAAAGTTCACAGCACTGCACTCCATTTGATGCGTTACGTAAGAGCCCAGGACATTGCACTCGGAGTCCCGCCGGCCCGGCTCTCAGCTCTCTCGGTCATAGTCTTCGGTGGGAAAACCTCACTTTCAGACCTAGCAAAAGCTGAACAGGTCCGTCCCCCAACCATGAGTCGAATCATCGACGCTCTCGTTCGAGATGGTCTGGTCAAGAGGGAGACCGATAAGAAGGACAGACGCTCAGTCATCATTACAGCAACAGAAAAAGGAACCCGGATCATGCATCAAGGAAGAAGTCGCAGGGAGAAACGGTTGCTCGACCTTCTTCAACCTCTCCGAAGGGAAGAGATTGACCTGCTCGACAGAGCCTCAGAAATCCTATCTAAGGAACTAAGGACAGGGACCCACTAGACACCGCTAGGTCGGTTACTCGTCAATGTCTTGCTTGTGCTTCACCAAGGCAACATCGCCCAACGTGACCACAGGAGGCGGCGAAGCCTTTCGAGGTGGAGAGGGAAGATCAAGCTCTTCCCGTGGAACAAGAAGTCTGACTCTGAGAATATGTTCTAGCTCTTTGGAGAGTCTCATCGTCGGCAGCATCTTACCAATCTCTATCTTCTGAATAACAGTCAGCTTCTCCTTCGCCTTGAATGCTAAGTCCTGTTGTGAGATGCCAAGCTTTTCACGACCCTCTTTAATAACGCGGGAATATTCCTCGATAAGATCCGATTCTTCAACCGCTTTCGGCAGCCTCTCGATCGGTGCATGTGTGTGCGACGGTGCTATCATCGGGCGACGCGGTCTATCGGAAAAACTGGGCAGCCTAGTGCCAATACTCGAACATTGCTGGCATACGATGAGGGTTGCTCCTTCCACCAGTGACCTTCCAGGTTTGCCGACGATCTCGTGTCCACAAATCTCACAGAACAAGATTCAGGATACCTCTGGGCGAGAACGTTAGAAATAGCTGCTCAGGATGCTTATGTAGGTATCGGATTTACAATGCCCCTCCAGCCTGTAAAGCCCCGGCTTCACGAGCTGAGAAGAGTCAGAGTCGTGGCCAATTACCAGTTTGGCAAGGGCGCAAGCAAGGCTTTTCCAAAAACCATCCTGATAACACGGTCCCCTAACACTCACAGAATTCGACACATCTACAACAACACTGAACTGTTGGCAACCTATCGTCCTAAGGATGGACTGCTTGCACTATCGATCCCTGGAGGGGAGGCCCTACGCGGCATATTCAAACCACCGAGGCTACGGGTCGAGGTCGTCCCAGGGGTCGAGGAGTTCATCAAGAATGGGGGAAACGTGTTCTGCAAACATGTTCAGCACGTGGATCCGGAACTTCGCCCGGCGGAGGAGGTTCTCGTAGTCGATGAGAAGGATCGTTTGCTGGCGGTTGGCAGAAGCTTCTTCAACGCTGAAGAAATGCTCAGTTTCAAAATTGGCTTAGCGGTAAAAGTCCGACATGGGGTTGAAAGCTGATAGACTTTAACAATCAGCAACCCGCCAAAGACGGTTGAAAGTTCCACCATGCAACGTGAGAAGCTAACCGAATGATGCAGCGCATGGGCATGCAGGTCAAACAGGTAGACGATGTGACCAGAGTCATCATCGAGTCGGCCTCAAAGAGAATAGTAATCGACGCTCCCGAAGTTGCGATCGTCACGGTCCAGGGACAGACAGTCTACCAAGTTGGTGGAGGAACAGCCCGTGAAGAAGGTCCGGCTGGGGCGTCTACACAGGAAGATGCAAAGCTCGTCGCCTCACAGGCAGGAGTATCATTAGACGAAGCTGCTAAAGCTCTCCAGCAATCTGGAGGCGACCTAGCTCAAGCCATTATCGTTCTCAAACAGAAGAAAACCTCCTGAGAAATTCCGGTCTTTGACTATACAAGCGACCGTATGCTTCATACTCAGAGACAACGAGGTTTTGCTCCTCAAGAAATCCAAAGGACTTTTCGGTCAGGGAAAATGGAACGCTCCCGGCGGCAAGATACTACCCAATGAAGAGCCTCAGACTTGCGCTGTTAGAGAGGTCTTCGAAGAGACCGGACTCATCGTAGAGAATACAGAACAAATCGGCCTCCTACACTTCTACAAGAACAGCCAGCGCGAGAATCCCGATTGGATCGTCCACGCATTCCTCGCCCATCAATCCATTGGAGTACCCATAGACGGACGAGAAGGCCGGCTCAAATGGTTCAAAATCGACGCTCTACCCTTCGACGAGATGTGGGAAGACGATCAATACTGGTGCAGACTAGCACTTGAAGGGACCAGACTTGAGGGATGGTTCTACTTCTCAGGCGACTTCGAGAACCTAATGGATCATAGGATAAAAGTCAAGCCGCCGCCAAATCAGATCTAAGTATGAAACTGGCTGTTCTAGGGTCTCTCAGGCTTTAAGACCCAAAGCAGACTCGGGACATGGCAAGAGAAGATTGAAGCTCATAGAGTGCGTGCCAAACTTCAGCGAAGGACGAAGACAAGAAGTAATCAACTCAATCGCAGATGCCATCAGATCAACTCCGGGCGTCACCCTGCTAGATGTAGAATCGAATCCTGACCACAATCGCTCGGTCATAAGTTTCGTCGGCGAATCCGGTCCCGTCAAACAAGCGGCGCTCGCCGCGTCAGGGAAGGCCATTGAGCTCATCGACCTCACCAAACATGAAGGCGAACATCCTCGCATGGGAGCCGTAGACGTAGTCCCGTTCGTACCGTTGTCCGGAGCCACGATGGACGATTGCATAGCCCTAGCGAATGATTTCGGGAGAGAATTCGCAGAGCGATTTCACGTTCCAGTCTTCCTCTATGAGGAAGCTGCTTCGATGCCCGAGAGGCGAAACCTGGCAGATGTGCGAGCAGGCGAATTCGAGGGACTCCGCGACAAGATAGGCAGAGACCCAACCAAGAAGCCGGATTTCGGCCCCGACAAGATTCACGCAACTGCAGGAGCCACCGCAGTGGGTGCACGGGAAATACTGATCGCCTACAACGTTAACCTCGGGACCAACGACCTCGCGATCGCGAAGAAGATCGCGCACCAGCTTCGCGCGAAAGACGGCGGACTAACATACGTCAAGGCTCTGGGCTTCGAACTGAAAGAACGTGGAATCGTACAAGTCTCCATGAACCTGACCGATTATCACAAGAGCCAGCTCTTCAAAGCCGAAGAACTGGTGGAGCTTTTCGCTAAGAGATATGGCGTCCCAGTGGCGGGTAGCGAGATCGTTGGACTCGTCCCAATGGACGCTCTAGTTGATACGGCTGAATTTTATCTGAAACTTGAGAATTTCAGCCGCGAACAGGTTCTAGAGAAGCGGCTTTTCGCACCCATCCCAACTAATCTTGCAGACATGAGCCTCTCAACCTTCTCTGAAGAAGTCGCTTCAAAGAAGGCGACCCCTGGAGGAGGAAGCGTCTCCGCCTACATTGGCGCGCTCGCCGCTGGACTAGTCTGTATGGTTGCGAGAATATCACTGGCCAAGAAGGATCTCGCCTCAGAGAGTGGTCAACTTCAGGAACTTGTTCGAAAAGGAGAAGACCTTCGCAAGAGGCTCTTGGGATTGGTTGTCGAAGACGCTGAATCTTTTGACGCTGTCATGACGGCGTTCAAGTTGCCCAAAGACAAGCCTGACGTTCGGAGAAGAGCGCCACTGTCAAAGCGACAGAGGTGCCATTACGAACGCTCGATTCTGCCGTACAAGTTATGCGTCTCGCGGAAGAGGTCGCACAATACGGAGCAACCAATGCGCTCTCAGACGTTACGACATCCAAGGCTTCAGCCCAGGCTTCGATGGAAGGAGCTGCCAGCAACGTGCTGAGCAACCTAGACACGCTTGCAGCTGAACAATACGTAACCAAGACCCGTTTGCGTGTTTCCGAACTCAGAAAAGAAGGACAGCAATTGGAGCAACGAATTCAGGAAATTGTAGCGTCTCGTTCTCGTTAGAAATAGCTTATGCGTCTAGCTGAATCAGTCCTGTCTTCTTGTCAGCCCAAATCATCAACGGTGCCACAAGCATGGTCAGTTCTCTCCCTTCACGCGTCAGGAAATACTCGACCCGAGGAGGAATTTCCTGATAAGCCACGCGTCTTACAAGTCCGTTTCGTTGCAGATCCTTCAACACATCACTCAGAGTCTTCGCACTTATGCCTGGAAGCTTCTGAGCCAGCTGGTTGAAGCGCAGCGTTCCCTCGTTTCCAAGTTGAG
>VBBB01000078.1:0-420 GCA_005882955.1 Candidatus Bathyarchaeota archaeon
TCTTGTGAAGATTTCGCTCTCAGCATTTGGAAGAAGATGATTGCAAAGATTAGTCCCATTCCTAGGTCGGCAAGGTAGATGGGGGTGAGGGACCCCGCTGCGATGAACGCCGTTAGGAGAATGTACGGTGTAAATACGAGGATGCCGCTGAACCGCACAGCGTTCGCCAGGCTGTGGAAGATTGTTGCGGATGTCCTTGTACCGGCTTTCTTGTCTCCCGAATAATCGGGGAGGTTCTTCACAGTTCCGTATGTGAACATGAAGTAAGTGAGGAGTAGGAATATGGGATTCAGGAGATTGACGGAACCCATCACAGCGACGCCACTGAGAAACGATAAGCCTACCGCGCCGGAGAACGATACGAGACTCGCGAGAGGTCTCGCCTTGAATCGTAGTGGTCGTACAGAGTAGAAGATGGAG
>VBBB01000078.1:471-928 GCA_005882955.1 Candidatus Bathyarchaeota archaeon
ATCCCGTATAGGACAAGTAAACTTGTGATTGTTCCGGGAAGCCCGATCTGGTCGATCCAGAAGACCCTGCTAGGCTGGTTTACCGCATCCTCTTTTCTGTCAGCGAAAGCGTTGACAACGTTTGTGGCTGCAGTGACGAGACCGGCGACGGCCAAACCGAGCGCCATCTGGAATAATGAACTGCCGCCGGCTAGCATGTAGCCGAGGATGAAGCTCGATGCGGCGAATGTCCATGTCCTGGGTCGAGATAGCCTTAGAACGATTTGGAAAGTGTGTGGAAGGATCGGGACGGTTCCGAAGGTTGGTAGCTGTGGCGGTGACATGGGATCGTATTGTTTCTTTTTTCGATGCGCCACATCTTACACCGCATGACACTCTTCGTCTGCCATAGGACTCCGAGCATGAAGCTCGATAGTAATCTCGAGGTCTCAATTCTGCTAAACAGGGCGATACCTCT
>VBBB01000078.1:1018-1653 GCA_005882955.1 Candidatus Bathyarchaeota archaeon
CAGAGCGGTAAAGGAAAGATGCCGACAGTCGACAGAACACCCACAGGAATCCCAGGTCTAGACGAGATTCTCAGTGGAGGATTCCCAAGGGGACGAGTCATACTCCTAGTCGGAGGCCCCGGTACTGGGAAGACAATTCTCACATCCCAATTCCTAATGAACGGGATCAAGATCTACGGAGAGAACGGCGCATTTGTCAGTCTAGACGAGACAAAAGCACACTATTACCGGGAGATGGCGCTCTTCGGATGGAAGTTCGAAGAACTTGAAAAGGGCAAAAAGTTCGCATTCATCAACGCGTCCCCGCTGCGACACATGCCAGGCGAGGTCAAGATCGGACGACAATCTATCGGAAGAAAAGACTTTTCGATCCTCAGCCTCATAGAAGGAATCAAGACCCACACCGAGCTGATCAATGCCAAGAGAGTCGTTGTCGACCCTGTCACTTCGCTCATATTCCAGTACCCCGAGATGGTCGAGAGGAGAACAGCCATTCTCGACCTCGTTGACGCCCTAGTCAAGACTGGCGCGACGTGTTTGATGACCACGGAGCTTCGGGCAATGGGTCCCACTGTTGAGAGAGCCATTCAGCTCGAGGAATACCTTGCTCACGGTGTCGTCATAATGTCCAACGC
>VBBB01000078.1:1707-16837 GCA_005882955.1 Candidatus Bathyarchaeota archaeon
CAACCAAGACCCTACAAGATCTCCGGCAACGGCATCGAAGTCTTCCCCAAGGAAACGATATTCGTAGACTAGAACGAAAAGACATCTCCCAGAACGGGGAGATGCCCTCCGTCTTTCTTTTCGAAAATTAGGTATTTCCTACGTGGCTAGAATTCTGACAAGTCAACCATGCTTTCGTTCATTGGGCAAGTGACTGGGAACAGGTTCCTTTACCAGACCGGTCTTGATCTTCGACCGCAGCCCGCGGTACGCCTTGTCGAAGACCTCATAGATCGACTCCCAGAACAGCTTCTGCTCAATGTCTTGGGTTGTCCTCCCGTCAATCTGCCACTTCGTAGGATCCTCCAAATAGTCTCGGCCTTTCGTTGTCAATTCAAAATTTTTCTTCAATGCTACTAGTCGATCATCGATTAGACTCTGAAGCACCATTCGAACTATCTCCGACGAGACGCTGCCTGGAACTTTCCATCCTGGGACCTTTTCGCATTCATTGACAAGTTTGGGCATTGTCAATCCCGTCGGGGCGTTTCTGAGCCGAGTCAACAGTAAGAGTCGGCGTATCTCGATGCCAGAATCGGTTCTGCCCTCCACGCGGCCATTCCCCACGGGTTAACTGACTGACTTAGTAGGTGTGTTGATTCCTAGCAGCTTTCTCCATCGGTCTCCGTTTACTAGGAAGATGATCAGTGTTGCCATGGTGAAGATGATGAACGAGGCTAGTGCAAGCCAAGGAGATCCCGAGGCCAGGTCTCCTATGACGTTGTCAAGGCCGAACAGGTAATAGAAGACGATCGCGTAGTTGGACGACCTTGTTCTTCGTCTGGTTGCTAGAAAGAATATGGCGAAGAAGGTTAGTGAGGCTAGGAACCAGCCGAAGAAGTTGCTGAGGGGGACTCCGAAATATTCTCCCTGGGACTGCCAGGTCCAGAGGTGAAGGCTGGTCGAGAAGACTGGGTCGAAGGATAGGTCTAGCGAGACCATTAGCGCGCTTGCCATGATGTAGTAGTCTGATGCTTCCATGCAGAAGTAGCCGAGTGCGCACCAGAGTAGTGGGATGAAGAGTGGGACGGATAGCAGTGATGGTGATAGACTGGTCGTGTAGGAATACTGGCCGAAGGGTATTCCGGTAGTTACTCCGATGAATTCCCAGATGAACGATATGGTTGCGGCGATTATGAAGAACTTGAAGGCGGTCTTCAGGTTCAGATTTGCGTAGGAGTGGAAGAAGTAGAGGAGGACGAGGAGTCCGGATGCGGCTGTTACCGAGAATATGCTCATGTCCTTGAATGGAGCTACGGCACTTAGTGCAACGTAGATGGTGTAGGCGTAGGCTATGGCCCATGAGATCTGGCTCTTGGTCCATCGAGCATTGAAGAGGGCTTGGAACGCCTTCAACGGCATCTGCCCTAAGCTGACCGTTAATGTGACTAGCCGTTGGCGCAGAAGGGAGCCTAGCATTCGCGCGAGTAGGTGGATAGTGGACTTAGACGAAGAAGACAAAGGTGACGAAGCAGATGAGCATTAGCAGTATTGCATGTTTGAGACCGTCTTTGAGGTAGCCTGTCGCCATCTTACCACCGACTAGCCCTGCGAAGAGTGCTTCTATCATGGCCATGTAGAGGAAGACTGCTGTGATCTTGGGGAGTGGGAGGCTGATGAAGCTGAAGCCTACGCCTCCTATTGCTGAGGAGCCGCCGAATGTGGTGTTGGCTAGTTGTTTGAAGAAGCTGGATATGAGCAGGTAGACGGTGACTAGGAAGACGGCGAAGCTGATGTACATGACTCCGATGAAGGGTCGTAGGGTGGCTCGCCTCTTCCGTTCCAAGTACTGGATTTCCTGGATGTGTTTGGCGATGGATTCCATGCTCTCTTGGATGTCTCCTCCGGACTTGTTGGCTTCGGACACGAGCATGGCTGTTCGTCTGGAAAGCATTGTTCCGGTCCGGTCGGCGAAGAATTGTAGTGCTCTCTCTAGTGGGACTCGGAAGCTGATCTTGGCGATTAGCTTCTTGATTTCCTTGGTGAGGGGCCCGTAGTCTCGCTCTGCGGAGATCTCTATGGCCCGTGTGAGGGTCATTCCGCTGCGGCCTGCGTCTGCAATGTCCCGGATCAGGTGGGGTATGTTGTTGTCGATGGCGTCTCGCTTTTTCGACTCGAACAGGTACACGATTGTTGGTGGGATGAGGCATAGTATTCCTCCGAGGAGTAGGAACCGGTCAAAGCTGAAGTGTCCAGTTAGTCCTGCGAAGGGGACGTTCGGCTCTGGCCCGTTAAGTGCTATCTCCGCCACTCCCCAGAAGAAGATTCCGGCAAAGATTATTCCGGCCATGACCCAGGCGAGTTTGCTGGTTATCTTCTTGAGGGCACCGGAGATTGCGCCGCCGCCCGCTGATTGATCCTTCGAGCCTCTGCCTGACCTAGTGTCGACTGCGGGTCCTGAAGAGGGAGCTGATTGGGGTTGGTTTGGACTTGACATTTCTTGTTTCTCCTAACCTTTTGGCTGCATGGTGTCGAGTATGAAGAGGAACATTACTCCGCAGATTGGTATGAGTATGAAGGCCATGAGGTACATGAACGAGAACACGTCGATGCCTCCTAGGCTTCCACCGATGGATGCCATGATGCTGAGCATGACGACGAGCATTAGTGGGAAGGCGATGAGCATGAGCACGTAGGTCTCGGCGATTATTCCGAGCGAGTCTAGGAAGGCTTGTACTTGGAGGGATCGTTTCTGGAATAGGTGGTCTGTTATTCCTTGGAAGAACTTTTTCATGTCGCCTCCAGTGCGGATTACTCCGCCGAATCCTCGGAGTAAGTCTTGATAGTTGGTTGAGGGTGATCGGTCTACTTCTGCGTTTATTGCGTTAAGAACGTCGTAGCCTAGTAGGTCTATTCGTCCTACGACGTTTGCTATCTCGTCTGAGAGCATGAACTTGGGGTCTTTCTCAGCGGTCGACCTCAACATGCGTTCTGGGGTGACTCCTGCCGAGGCGAGGACTGTCATGTAGCTCGACGTGAAGGGTAGGTATGTGTCGAGGCGTTGTCTCCTCGAGCCCACTTTCATGGATGGTAGGATGTAGAAGAATCCTAGAATCGCTGCTCCTGTTACGAACGCGAAGGCGATGGAGAGTAGTAGTGTTCCGAGGATGGAGACTATGCTGAAGCCGCCGAGTCCTAGGGCGCTTCCTAGCCCGAACGTGAATAGGAAGAACCATACGAAGAAGGAGAGGCCTCCTCCGAGGAGTGCGGAGAAGATCATTGAGCTGACGTAGGCTTTGTAGCCGATCTTCATTCCTGCTAGGCTTAGGACCTGTTTTAGCCCGCTGAAGAGTGGTAGTATCTTCGCTATTCTTCGTCCGAGGAGTCCGTATGTGAAGTAGGAGAAGCCAGATTTTTCGGGCGGTAGCTCTGTGCCTCCCGGGGCTCCCTTCTTGCCTTTCTGGCCCTGTTCGAGGAAGCGTCGGAGCCTTGCGTGATAGTCTCCCATGTGTAGGACAGCTCTCTCGTAGACGAAGCTGCTGTAGATCGCGCCTAGTGGGGCTAGGAACGCGATTTCAATGAAGACCAACGGCGGAGTTGACGATATGCCGTTCTCGACGAGTGGGAAGAACAGGTTTGAGACGATGGCGATGGGGACGGAGAGTGGGATGCTGATGAGCCACTTGTGCTTCTTTAAGGGTGGAATGTTGAAGTTGTAGATTATTGCGAAGAAGGATCCAGTAATCAGCATGTAGGTCAGTGGGACCAGCGCGGTAGGGTTTCCGCCAGTGTCGTAGTACCATGCGCAGCCGCAGAGGTATGTCATTCCGCGAAAGAGTATTGTGATTAGTGAGAGAACGACGGTGGCGCCGACCCAGCCGATGCTTGTCTCGAAGATGTCGCGCTTTACCTTGTAGAGCATGAAAGATACTATGCCGATAAGTCCTAAGATGACAACGAGTGTACCGCTGACCGCTAGCGCGGGGCCGAGGGGTCCCAGGTATGGGACTATCGGGTCTAGTAGGCTCATTGCTTAGTGGGCGCTCCCTGAGCGGTTGGTTCCATCTTCTCCCGTTTGACCCGGTCTAGTAGCTGCTGCGGGTTGAGGTAGTAGGCTCTGATCACTTCGACCACGTCTTTGAAGTCGCGGACGTTGTTTCTGACCATCCATTCGATTACCATGCGCCGGTTGTTGAGCTCCTCCATGACCTCCTCGTGCTTGAAGCCGTGGCGTTTCATGATATTTTCAAGGACGTAGCTTCGGCCGTAGAAGACGAACGTGTCGCTCTTCGGGTTCCACTTGAAAACGTCGTTGGTAAGCACGTCCTTCGTTGTCGGGTCTAGTCCTACGACCTCGGCGACGTTTACCATTCTTCGGACGCTCTTGTCGCCCACTTGGACCCTGGTCTGAACAGCGATTACGTCGATCGTTGGGATTAGGGGTCTGGGAATGTTCATGGGCTCGCTCTCGAGTCTGTGAATTGCGGCTTCTGCGGAGTCCGCGTGTAATGTGGCTAAGCCTCCGTGACCGGTGGCTATGGCTTGCATTAGCGTGTAGGCTTCTGCTCCTCTGACCTCTCCGACGATGATGTATTCGGGTCTCTGCCTCATAGCGTTCTTGAGCAGGTCAAAGAGTGTAATCTCAGAAACCTCTCCGGTGACTCCGAAGCCAGCTCTAACCACTGATGATAGCCAGTTCTCGTGTGGTAGCTGGATTTCTGATGTGTCTTCGATCGAGACGATCTTTGCGTTGGGCTTGATGAACATGGCGAGAGTGTTGAGGGTGGTGGTCTTGCCGGAAGCGGTGCCTCCGACTAGTACGACCGAGGCTTGTTTCTCGATGATGTACCAGAACCACGCCGCCATCTCTGCCCCTAGAGTGTTGTAGATGCAGAGGTCGCTGACTGTTAGAGGTCTCTCTCTGAATTTTCGTATTGTAAAGGTGGATCCGCGTCTGGTGACCTCTTTCTCGTAGGTCATCTGGATTCTGCTACCGTCCGGGAGTGTCGCGTCGAGGACTGGTTGTGCGATCGATATGGCTCGTCCGGACATGTAGCTGAGTTTGAGTATGAACTTGTCGAGTTCTTCAGCCGTCTGGAAGATTACGTTGGTGGGTATGGACTCGTATTTTCGGTGCCAGATATAGATGGGTATCCCGTACCCGTTGCAAGAAATATCCTCTATCCAGGGATCTCGCATCATGGGGTCTATCTTGTCGAAGTGGACAAAGTCCCGGACGATGTAGTACATCAACCGGTCAAGCGAGTCGGGGGTTACCTTGATCTTGTAGTTCTTGATTATCTTCTCAACTAGCTTTCTGATGTAGGCTGCAGCGTTCTCGTTGGTTCCGAGCTTCTTGATGTCTACATCTAGCTCTTCGATCAGAAGCTCTCCAATCTCTTTCAGCTTCTTCCTCTCGTCATCGGCGAGCTGTACCTCAGCGATCTGATATTTCGTCTGCCCCTCTTCTTTGACTATTCGGGCCTTGGCGTAGGGCGCGTTGAGATCATACTGGTCGAGAATGGGTGTATCGGTGGCCTTACGCATCAGGTCTATCGTCATCTTTTCGTATTCCATCAGCATGCCGACAATGTTGTCGATCTTGTCGCTCTTCTCGCCTTTCTGAGTCTTAGACATGATTTAGATCACTCTACCGAACGTCTCGGCCATTACTCCCCGGTCGGTGATGGAGAAGGGCAGGAGCAGCGGACGCAGCTGGGATCTGCGCATCTTGTAGAAGCGGAGCTTGCCCTCCAAGTGTTCGGATTCCAATTCGAAATCAACCACTACGTCTGAGAGGTGTGAAATTTCAGCGACGGTCTTTGGATCATGCATGTCAGATAGAATTGGCATGAAGACTAGGCCGTTTCTCTGTCGCACCTGGTTTCCCAAAATTTCCAGGAGTTCTCGGACTGACGCGGTTTCGTGTGTAACTAGCAGATCTGAAAGCGAGTCGATTATCACTATGTCTCCCTCATCCAATTGTGACAGTATGTCTCTCCGAAGCGTCACAAAGAGGTCGGAGCCGAGGACCCTTGAGCCCGCGCCTTTCATCATTCCTGGTCCGAGTAGGCCCGTTGGTTGCTGGGTTGGACCTCCCTGTTGGAGCGCCTGCACTCTTGGACTGTAAGCGTCTATGAAAGTCCACTGTCTCCCTTGCTCCATTTCGCGAGTATCCCATTCGTACACCATCATCTCTTCGCGAATGTAGCTCGGCTCCCTGACGATCGTGAAGTATAGAATTCTGTGGCCCTCGTTTGCCAACAAGAATGCGATCTGTTGGCAGAATAGTCTGACAGGTCCTTCCTGGTTGCTGATCAAGAGCACAGAGCTTCCGGATGGTATTCCTCCACCCAACTTTTCATCTAGACCGCCCATACCGGTCCGGATTCGGAGGCCCTGGTTTGATCTATTACGGCTAATCAACATTCTTCGCCTTGAAGATGGCTCTCCTCAAACGTTTCGTAACCTCGGGCTCGGCCTTGACTTCAATCCCGTTCTCTCCAATGACAAATGGATGGAGGAAGTTGGAGTGAGTTGTTCCTCGCATTTTCGGAACCTCGATTTTTCTCGAGCGCATCTTCATCGAGAAAGAATCCTCTTCCAGAGAATTACCCTGCAACGCGTTCTGTTCTAGAGTTGTCTCTCCGCTGGTGCTCTCTTCGAGACTGTGGTGTAGTCGGATCATTCCGTCAACTACGTATTCCTCCACGGCCTTTCTTCCCTGGTTGGTTGTGTCGGCCTGTCCACTGACTAGAAGGGTTGTGCAACCGAACGATTTCAGAATCATCGTGAGTCTCTGGATCAAACTTCGAAGATCTACCTGAGTAAGCTCTAGGCTCATTGCGTCTAGTGAGTCGATGACTACCCGACGTGCGCCTGCGGTCTGGATCGCGGTCTGTATCTCGTAGAGAAGAGCCTCTAGTGTGAAAGGTCGAGGAACAACAAATCTTTCCTGGCTGCTGAGACCTAGTCTGCTGGAGATCGCGTCGAGAATTACGAGATTTCCAGAGTCCTCGTAGCTGCCGATGTTCCAGTTGAAGCTGTTGAAGAGATTTTCGCGGAGCTGCTGCGGGGTCTCTTCCAGCACTACGTAGACACCGTTTTCGCCATACTTTGTCAGTCCATTGTAGATGAACTGGGAAGAGAAGATGGTCTTGCCTGCGCCTGCTGGTCCTGCGAGAAGATAGACGCGGTCACGGATTAGTCCGCCGCCAACGATCTGGTCGAAGCCCGGGATTCCGGACTGTATTCGCGTTAGCTGTTGAGGAGCTTGGGTCTGGCGTTGCTCGGGAGCTGGAGGCGCTTGGTATTGAGAGTTGTCGTAGTTTTGTCCTTGGTAAGCGTCTTGGGATTCGTAGCCTGTGTATTCTTGGGGTTGCTGGGAGGTGTCGTATTGAGAAGGGTCCTGATAGGCGTACGGGTCGTTACTGTAAGGCTGATTTTGGTCGTCGTAGCTCAAGAGTCATCCATCTCAACACTCACGAGATGCAATTGGGACTGCTCGTTACAAAGTCCATGAAAGGAATAGTCTGACCCTAGAATCGGATGAAGGTTATCCAGCTCACGTTAGTATTGCCAAAGGAGACTGCCCCCGCTGAGTTCGGGCCGCTCCCTCCAATCTTGACTATGGCGAAGCTCCCTGGTACAGGACCGTTAACTCCAGCATGTACAAGAAGATACGGGTTGGTGTTGTAATTGTACGCGAAGTTCGTCGAAGGATTGATGCTGGCAGGATCCAAGATCCAAGCATGGGCGAATTGTCCGAACCCGTTCACACCGTAGGCTTGCGCCTGAAGTCCAGTCTGCGACAGCAAGGTAACATTGTAAGTAGGGTCAGTGTTGGCAAGTCGGATATAGAGAACGACAGGCGTAGACGCGGGCATGCAGAAAGCTGACTGAGATGTAGTCTGAGTGCCTGAGGTATAGTTGAATGATTTAGTGTCGAAGTACACCGCTAAGGGTCCAATGTTCGTCACGAAGTTTCCTCCACCACCGTTGACGATGAGGCTACTGAAGCGCCATGGATAATACATGCTGAATTCCCGTCCGCGGGTAGTGGCTAGAGTTATTCTGTAACTGTTACCGTCCTTGACGTTTATTCCTTGGACGTGAATAACAAAGTTAACCGCGCCGGCTGGAATATTTCCATTAGTGAAGTAGGTGACTAGTTGAGGGGGAGGATTGAAGATGCACGGCGTTGGTCTGCATTGGCCCGTGGTGTTCGTGTTCCAGATGTATATTGCAGCGATGCTCACAGATGAGCCGCCAAGATTGTTTACAATGACACTGAGCGGCCCTCCGGTCGGATAGGTCGCATTTACTGGTACCAAGTTTTCCGAGGTTGCTTGTTGGTCTCGCTGGCTCATGCTGGTTATGACGTGGTTGTAAGCGTCGTATTGTATGAAGCCCCAGAGCATGACGTTGAATCCCATGAGTATGATTATGACGAAGAAGAGTCCTCCGAAGATTGTACTCATGCCCTTCTTGGACCGGGCGAGTCGTCTGTAGACCGTCATCTATGACACCCAAGTCGTGGTTATGACTGTTCCTCGTTGTGTGGCGATTGTTACTGTCTGAGTGTCGCCCGGTCCGAGGGTTGGTTGAGTGAAGTGTAGGTTGATGCCGCCGCTCGGCCCACAGATGCCGTTAGTAGACGGGCATATGGGAGCGACTTGGCTGACATTGACTTGTAGAGCGGGGAACGTGGCCGGCGAATTGTATAGTGTTGAGTTGATGTATACGGAGACAATCGTGAACGGGATAGTTCCTACGTTCCGGACATAGATCAACGCGTAGTTGAGACCATTTCCAGGCGCGTAGAAATAGGCGCCTTCCACGGACATTCTCTCCTGGTTGGCTACGCTGCGGCTGGAGAACCAGTATCCTGCTCCGCCCTGGTAGGCGCCGAAGCTGGAGACTGCCCAGACGAATAATAGTGAACTTAGGGATACGACTATGATTAGCATGGTCAAGTTCGCCATTATAGTGCTAATGGCCTTCCGTGACCTACGGTTTCTATCGACTGTTTTTCTCGCCCATTTCACTAGGCTCATTTCTTTTCCTTTTTCCAATGCTTCTATTTTCTATTCAGATTCCGCTTTTGAAAAAACCGGGAAGTTCAAACAAGGCATCGAGACACGCCATCATCGAGGGCTCACTTCGTGAATTGCCAGGTGAATTGGTTGTTTCTAGTGGTAACGACCGTGATTGTGTACTGGTTGCCGCCAATGAATGTCGTAAATCCTCCTACCGTGGAGGGAGTGCAAGCAGGATTGCAACCGCCCGCAATGGAGATTACTGTAGCTTGTACAGCGTTCGGCTGCATGGTTAGGGCTACGCCTCCCGCGGAATTCCATGGTCCTGCGTTTGATTGGGTGTACTGGGCGCCGGTGGAGTTCTTGACATAGTAGGTTTGAAGACTGACAGCTGCTGAACCAGAGTTTCTGATGTAGACGGTCAGAGCGGTGTTGTTAGTGAAGGCGAAACTGTCGTAGTTGAGACTCTCCTTGGGTACTGGATTCTGTACGAGTAGACTGCTAAGTAGCCCTGTTGACCATGCGTAGACCATGACTGCGGCGACGACGACGATGACGACCATGAGTAGTGCTGCGAGTATGGTGTCGATGCCTTTCTTGTCCCGTGTTATTTTTCTGATTTTTCTCATTTTTTTCACTCCTTTCGTGTTTCCCGTGGGCTTGTCTTGGCTAGTTCCCCAGATTGGGTGCAAGCCGGAGCATATCGAGAAGGACGCGTTGATTTGTCCGCTGATACCGTTGATCCGCGGTGGAAGTTTCTAGAGATGTTGATCATGCGTGGTTTCTCCCTGCGATGCTCATTCTAGTGTCGGTGTGGTCTATCCAGAAGACCCATGACTTGGTTGTCTTTTGTCCGCTGATGATTCCTTCCACCACGAGCTCGAGAAGTAGCGCTTTGGTGCTTTCCCAGTTCTTCAGTCCGGACTTGATCCGTACGTTCTCGACGTCCATTGGTATAGGGGCGCCGGAGAGAACGTGTAGTATTCTGTCTCGTAGCGTATCCTTAGATCTGTTTGGGCGACTTAGCATGTTTCTCGCTCTGGGGCTATGGCCTGGACTTTACCCACAAGCCACGACTATAGCCAGAGTTGCATTGGACATATGCATCATGTAACTTCGAAAATTCTCGAACAGTTACATGAACCGCAGTCGTCAACCTATGGCTTTAGATGGATATCTGCCAAGCTTCCGGGATATTCCCAGAATACCTCGAAGCAATGCCTAGATTGATCTTTGTGGACTAGCGAATGATGGTTTTCAGCGGGCTTTGGCCTTCATTGCTTCCTTCGGTTGGAGAGTTGACCAGATCGTCTCGAATATTTTCTCGTGTGACTTTACCAGTAAGGGATCGTTGGTCCATGTTGCAACGTCCTGGCCAGCGTTAACGTTTGTGTCGTCTGGGATGTCTTCCAAGAAGATTATTTCGGCTGAGTCTGCGCTGGCGAAGTGCATGATTGGGACTGTAACGTTTCGGACTTCGATTACCTCGGCTAGTTCTCTTGCGACACTTGCGTTGGTTTGGTTTACCGGTGCGACAACCTTTACTTTCGCTCCTCTTTGTGCTGCTTTCTCCAAGACCTCTGATTGTGCCTTGTAGACTCTTACTAGTCCGTTGGCGGTTGTTGTAAAGAAGACGTTGACTTTGGCTTCGCTGATCATGTCTTGTACTCGTTTGTAGACTTTGTCGCGGCCCCTAACGCTCCAGAGATCGTATCGTTCGTAGGGTTTCTCCGTGTAAACGTACTTTGAAGATTCAAAGGCCATTGCCAGGTTTTCCACGACGTTGACGCATTCGGTCGTCTCCTTGTTCAGCTTGTCAACTAGTGGAACCAGCACATCGTTGGGTGAGACTGCCATGTATCGTTCAGGTTTGCCTGGCACGATGCGCAGTAACCCTTTGCTCTCTAGGCCTCGTATGGCTCCGTATGTCTTGGGCCTCGGGACTTTTCCGAGGAAGCTGATCTCACTTGCATTTCGTGGACCCATTTTCGTCAGGACGACGTAGATTCTGGCCTCGTACTCGGTGAGGCCTAGCTTCATCAGTGACTGTACGCTGAACTCGTCCGCTGCCAAGCCCTTTACTCCTAGATTTCTTGGGTAGTCGCTGACTACCGTTTTTAAACTAGTTTCCGCTGTCATTGTCAATAACCCACCGCTCTAAAGNNNNAGTCACCAACAATCAAAGTAACTAGTAGGCTCGCGGTCAGAAACACTAAGTGGGGAAGACCCGGCGTCACCCACACGCCATCAGAAAACATTCCCTGTGCTTTGTAGCTCTCTAGTCCTGACACTCGCTTGTCTCGCTCCTCAGCCGCTGACGCCACCAAGTGAAATTGTCTCACAGGCTTCGAATCTACGACTGAGACTTCCTCAGCTGGATACAAGTAGACCTTCGACTGAAGCGAATTGAAACTAGTCTTGTATGATGTCAGCATGACCAGAACTTTCCTAAGAATAGATTCGCGCTCGAATCCCTGAAACAGTCCTCGACCGGCAGAAGCCCTTTGAAACAGGTTTCTTGCTAGAAGGAAGACTGCAGAGCCAATCGATAGTAGGAACGAGTTCACTAGGATAGCGATAGGAAAGGGATAGAATACAAAGGGAGGCTGCCAAAACGGTGCCAAGAAACTAGGTGATACAGGCAATGCTAAACCAAGGCACATCAGAGCCTTGCTGTCAGCCCCACCCATAACGCTGAACTGGAACAGGAGGAAGGCTACAAGAATTGTCGCACCCGCCGAAATCGCCAAGATGGGTAACGCATCGGGGGCGAAGATTATCCTGAGAGCGAAGACCAATGCTGCTCCAGGTCCATATACAAGCCAGAACTTGTTTGAGATCTCTCTGGTCTTAAGATCGCTCAAGGAGGCGGCAATGAAGACGCCTACCGTCAGGAGCAACGCTGCCAAGTCCAGTGAGAGAGGCGTTGTCAGATTCATTCGATCTCGGAACTCCCTTCGGCTTGAGGAATGACCATATCACTTCTGAAACCATCGCTAGTAACGCCCGGTACTAATCAGCAGTAATGCCCTATCGCATAGCTCAAAGCTTTCAAGGGAAAGTCTTTCTTGCGCGAATTTACGAAAAATCAAGAGCCTTATGTCGATTCTCGCGGGCAATAACTTGCTCACTCCCGCTCGTTATGGAGAGGGAACCTACTCCCCTGGTCCGACTCGCCCGAGCCCCCACAAAACACCCCGAAATATTCGCGGACCGTTTCGCGCGAGAACGAAAAACACAATGACCGCGCGGACGTGGGACCCACGCCGGTGTGTTCATAAGTCGCGTCAACCTCTATTACGGTTGTCCCGGTTATGAACGGTCTTACGCCGTATCAGAAGACTCTGATTGCTGATTCTCGGACCGGATTCTGGGATTGGGAGTGTCCGCGTTGTCGTCGTAAGACGCGCGGTTCCTCTGCTGTCGAATCGGGCTTTAGGTGTGTGGATCACGTGGACGCGAAACTTGTGTTGCGCGACAATCTCGCGCTTATGGACCAAGAACTCATTAATCGGATTTTGTTCGGTGGACTACATTTACTAAACGCCTAAGTCAACGGCAAACCCCGTTTCTCGTCAACAATGCGAACTCGAACCGCCCGACTCGTGTTAGCTTGTTATCTTCTGATTGTCATCTGCGTGGACATCGCATCTTTTTTGGCACGGAATGGAGTGGTTTTCTTGCCGCTAAGCATAAGCCAAGAAACTCAAGATTCCAAGTATGGACATGTTCAATTAGACTGAGAGGTTGGCACCTGATTTTCCTCAAACTGAAAGGACCGCGCGTCCGAGCGTTCTCTTAATTATGCCTCGACCCTCACAAGGACACTTTTCCGACCGGTCGTGGTTGGTGCGAGTACTTGGTTGAATACGTGAACTACCCGGTGAATGGTTACTTCGCCGACTACCGTGTCTTGGACTTGGACGGCTTGACGATGGTGCAAAATCGTGAAAGATTATTACGTAGAATAACCCTTTAATGCAAAGGACAAACCAACTGGCCATCGAGGCAATTTAGAATGCCAATGGCGTTTGTCCTGATAAATGCAGAAATCGGCTCCGAAGATGCGGTAGTCAAAGAGCTCAAAGCAGTCAGCAATGTGAAGGAAGCATACATGGTCTACGGAGTCTACGACATTGTCGCCAAGGTCGCTGCTGACAGCATGGACAAACTCAAGGAAATTATTACCTGGAAGGTTCGGCGGCTCAACAAAGTCAAGTCAACCTTGACGATGATAGTCATCGAGAACTAGTCGACTTACATCAACCATCAATATCTGATATTCTCCGAGGCATCGCCGAATATGGTAACGGAGTTGCACGTCGGAATCGATGACACAGATTCCGAGAAAGGCGGATGCACCACCTACACTGCAACGGTTCTCTTCCATGAATTGTCCAGCAGAGGATTCAAGCCCTCCGATTTTCCTTGGCTTGTAAGGCTGAATCCGAACATTCCGTGGAAGACGCGCGGTAACGGAGCCCTTGCGATTCATTTTTTCGTTGATGAAGAGCAGATCGAAGGTGTCAAACGAATTTCACTAGAAACTGTTGAAAAGACTACGGTTGCTTCGGCTCGCGAAACAGACCCCGCGGTAGCGTTTCTCAGTGGAGAGGTCCCGAGAGTTCTACGCGAATACTCTACGCGTGCTTTGCACGATGTCTTGTCCGTCTGTGAGGCCAGAGCAGTCGCGACAAGAGCAGGTGTAGAGGTCCATGCGCTGAAGGGGGTCCGCGGGGTGATCGGTTCGATCGCGGCGATCGGAGCCGGTCTAGACTCTGTGGAGCATACGTTCGAAATCATCGCGTATCGAATCAAGGAGAATGTCGGGAGTCCGAGAAGAATCGATCATGAATCCGTCAAATTGATGAATTCAAAATATGAGGACAGGACTTTCAACAACCTGGACCCTGAATCTGGAAGGGTCCTGGTCAGCCCTCACGGTCTAGACCCTGTTCTTCTGGGAATTCGAGGATACAGTCCCAACGATGTCCTGGATGCATTCAAGGAATTGCAGCTAAATGAAGAAATTGAGAGAGTCATGATCTTCAGAACTAACCAAGGCACTGATGCTCATCTTGGAAAGATCAGAAGGGCGGTCGACCTTAAACCTCACCAATCAGGAACACTGACGGGTATGGTGAATGATGTGCCCAGAGTATTGCGAGGAGGCCACGTCATCTTCCGATTGAGAGATGACTCGGGATTGATTGATTGCGCGGTCTATCGGCCTACTGGGTCCCTAGCGATGGCAGCTCGAGATCTATTACCAGGTGACACAGTCAGAGTTTACGGCGGAGTCCGCAGATGGCGGGAGGGAACGCCAACACTGAACGTGGAAAAACTTGAGGTGCTTCACATGGTAGAGAAGATTCAGCATGCGAATCCGATGTGCAGCAGCTGTGGAGGTCGATGCGAGTCGATGGGTCGAGGACAAGGGCTCAGATGTAAGAAATGTGGACAGCGAAATGAATACGCTTCAAAGATCCAGGTTCGACAGGAGAGACATCTTCAGTCAACTATCTACGTTCCTCCTCCAAGAGCTCGTCGGCACCTGACAATGCCGGATTCGAAGCCGAGAAACATTTCCAACGAATATTTGCGAGTAGAGGATTTTCAGCTGCGCGTCGAAGATTTCAATTAAAGCCTTTAAAACCAGTCAAAACCGCTTCCCGCTTGTAGCGGGGTGGGGTAGCCAGGTTTAACCCGCAGGGCTCATAACCCTGAGATTGGTCGAAAGCTCTCGACCCTCAAGCGGTGGTTCGAAGGGCCCGAGTGCGACCCGAAAGTCCACCCCCCGCTACCAATTTCGGAGGAACATAGTCTGCATTACGAATGCTCTGCGAAATGTCTTGCCGTCTAAGGAACTCGATCCTCAAACGGTGGTTCGAAGGGCCCGAGTGGGACCCGAAAGCTCCAGTCCCCGCTCCTTAAGCGATGAAGTTTGCTATGAGGGGAAGAGGATCAGTCTGGACCGCTGGAAGTTGCGGTTAGCTCTGGCGTGAGTCTCAAAGTGTTGTTCCCCTCACATACTACATGGGGGTTTATGACTTCTAGAGTAATGCTCGTTACCTTCCCACTTGTGATTTGCGCGCTCGTCTGAGCATCCAGAT